>CACIWE010000014.1 GCA_902590285.1 uncultured Pelagibacteraceae bacterium
TAGCCAATAATGGAGTGGATCTAATAGTCATAGACACTGCTCATGGGCATAGTAGTAAAGTTCTTAAAACATTATCATCAATTAAAAAAAAAATAAATGGCATTCCAGTTTGCGTGGGAAATATAGCTACAGGTGAGGCAGCAAAAAAACTTTATAATTCAGGAGCAGATATAATTAAAGTAGGAATAGGACCAGGATCTATATGTACTACAAGAATGGTTGCAGGTATTGGTGTTCCACAAATTTCTGCAATAATGGAAGTAAAAAAGGCATTGCGTAAAAAAAAAATTAAAATTATTTCAGACGGTGGAATAAAATTTTCTGGTGACATAGCCAAAGCTTTAGCAGCCGGAGCAGATGCTATAATGATGGGTTCAATTTTTGCTGGTACAGATGAAAGCCCAGGGAATAAATTTAAAATTAAAGGAAAAATGTATAAAGAATATCGTGGAATGGGGTCGATAGGCGCAATGTCAGCTGGATCAGCAAATAGATATTTTCAAAAAAATTTTAAAGATAAATCTAAATTTATACCAGAAGGAGTAGAAGGAAGGGTGGAATATAAAGGGAAAGTATCTAAGATAATATATCAACTGCAAGGTGGATTGAGATCATCAATGGGGTATATTGGTGCCAAAAATTTAAAAGAGATAAATAGAAAAGCAGAATTTATTAAAATAACAAAAGCAGGATTTTACGAAAGCATGGTACATAGTGTAGAAATGACCCAAAAAACTATAAATTACAAATTATGATAAAAAAAATACTGAGTATAACAATTATTTTTCTTTTATTGCCAAACATATTGTTCGCTAAATCTGAATTTTTCGAAGAAGGAATAAATTTATTTAACAAAAAAAAATTTGATGATGCAAAATTTAAATTTGAACAGGATTTAGTTTTAAATCCTAAAAATGAATTATCATATTTATATTTATCAAAAATATTTAACCAACAAGAAAAAAAAGACTTAGAGGAACAAAACTTAAAAACAGTAATGTTAATTAATCCAAAAAATGAAGAAGCTATTTTAAATTTAGCAAAATTAAAATTATCAAATTCTGACTATCAAGGAAGCAAAGAGTTAAATAAAAGATTAAAACTTATTTGTAATAATTTTTGTAATCAGAGCGATCAATTGAAAATTGAAATTGAAAATTTATCAAAAAAATAAATGCAATTTCAATATGAAAAAGAAAAAGTCTTAATTGTTGATTTTGGCTCTCAAGTCACAAAGCTTATTGCTAGAAGAATACGAGAGCTGGGTGTTTTCTCTGAGATAATTACACCTAAAGAACTAATTAAAATCAAAGATTATCATAGTATAAAAGGATTTATTCTTTCTGGCGGCCCATCTACTGTTACAAACTCAAGATTTCAAAGTGTACCTAAAGCGATTTTTGAAAAAAAAATTCCAGTATTAGGAATATGTTATGGACTTCAATTAATAGCCAAGTTATTTGGAGGAAAAATAAAGTCCTCAAAAAAGAGACGTGAATTTGGTAGAGCATTTTTGTTTAAAAAAAAAAGCTCATTATTAACAAAAAAATATTTAATAACAAAAAGATCTGTATGGATGAGCCATCAAGATGCTGTAGTAAAATTACCAAAAAACTTTAAATCAATCGCCTCAACACAAAACTCTAAATTAACTATAATTGAGCATTCTAAAAAAAAAATTTATGGCGTTCAATTTCATCCTGAAGTAACACACACTGATAATGGTAAGCAAATATTTAAAAATTTTTTATTTCTGATTTGTAAAATTAAAAAAAAATGGAATATCTCCTCTCAAAAAAAAAAATTAATCAAGAAGATTAAAAATCGAGTTAAAAAAGATAAAGTTATCTGTGCACTATCAGGAGGAGTTGATAGTAGTGTTGCAGCACTATTAATAAATAAGGCAATTAAAAAAAATTTAATATGTGTAATGGTTGACACAGGCCTTATGAGAAAAAACGAATTTAATTATTCCTATAAAATTTTTAAAAAAAAATACCGTCTTAATGTTAAACTAATAAATGCCTCTAGTCTTTTTTTAAGCAAGTTGAAAAATATTTCAAATCCTGAAAAAAAAAGAAAAATAATTGGAAATTTATTTATTAAAATTTTTGAAAAGGAGGCAAAAAATCATAAAAATTTAAAATTTTTGGCACAAGGGACACTTTATCCAGATGTTATAGAGAGCAGATCTTCTACTGGTAGTAAAACATCAAAAATAAAATCACACCATAATGTTGGAGGTTTGCCTAAAAGAATGAATTTAAAATTAATTGAACCTTTGAAAGATTTTTTTAAAGATGAAGTAAGAATTTTAGGAAAGTCATTAGGGTTAGTTAATCAAATAAATTATAAACATCCATTTCCTGGTCCTGGTTTAGGTATTAGAATTGTGGGAAATATTACAAAGGAAAGAATAAAAATATTACAAGAAGCTGATAATATATTTATAAGTGAATTAGTTAAAAGTGGTCTTTATAGTAAAATATGGCAAGCTTATGCGGCTCTACTTCCAATAAAAACAGTAGGAGTTATGGGAGACTCTCGTACATATGAAAATATATGTTTATTGAGGGCAGTTACTTCTGAAGACGGAATGACAGCAGATTATTTCAGTTTTCCTAAAAATTTTATAGATAATATTTCAAATAAAATTATAAATAATGTTAAAGGAATTAATAGGGTAGTGTATGATATTACTTCTAAACCTCCAAGTACCATAGAATTAGAATAATGAATAAAAAAATAAAAAAAATTTTATCAAAAAAAAATAAATCAAAGATTGTTTGTTTAACAGCATATTCAAAAAGTATAGCGAAGATTCTAGATAAGCATGTAGATATTATTTTAGTGGGAGACTCAATGGCAAATGTTTTATATGGGCATAAAAATACTCATAAACTTACTTTAGATAATATTATACAACATACACTGAGTGTCAAAATGGGAGTTAAGAAAACTTTATTAGTCGTTGATATGCCAAAGGGAAGTTATTCAAATACAAAATTCGCTCTTAAAAATGCTCAAAAAGTAATGAGCACAACAGGATGTGATGCAATTAAATTAGAGAGTAATAAAAAAAATTTTGTAATCATAAAAAAACTAATTAAAAAAAAAATCCCAGTCATGGGACATATTGGTTTTACTCCACAATTTAAAAAAAAATTTAAAGTGGAAGGTCAAACGAAAAGAGAGATTACAAAACTTTTAAAAGAAGCTAAATTAATAGAGAAAGCTGGAGCATTTTCAATTGTACTTGAATGCCTTTCTGCAGACTCGGCAAATCTAATTACCAAAAAACTTAGTATACCAACAATCGGCATCGGCTCATCTAAGTACTGTGATGGACAAATTCTTGTGACAGACGACATGCTTGGTATAAGTGGTTTTTACCCTAAATTTGTAAAAAAATTTGCAAACTTAAATAGAGTAATTGAAAATGCTGTAAAAAAATATACTAGAGAGGTTAAATTAAGGAAATTTCCGATAGCAAAAAATTTTTTTTAATGGAACAAAACGTAGAAAATAAAACAGAAGCCAAAGATAGGTTGCAGAATCTTTTTATACAAAATAGAAAAAAAATATTTATTATTTTAGTATGCATCATAATAACTATAATTTCATTAATTTTTCATCAAAACTATGAAAAAAAGCAAAATATCTTGGCTGCAGAAAAATATGTTAGAGCTCAAATTCAATTATCATTGAACAAAAATGATGCAAAAAATCTATTTGAAGAAATTATTTTAAGTAAGAATAAATTTTACTCAATTTTAGCACTAAATACTATCATAGAAAAAAAATTATTTGATGATCCAGTAAAAATTTTAAATTTTTTTGAAATTGTAGAAGACATAAATTACTCCGAGGAAAAAAAAGATCTCGTAATTTTTAAAAAAGCTCTTTACTTACTTAAAATTTCAAAAACAAAAGAAGGAAACGATTTATTAAATAATTTAATTAAAAAAGACTCTAGAATAAAAATTTTAGCGGAAGAAATAATCGAAAATTAATATTTAAAATGAATTTTTTTTTTAGTATTTTAATAACAATTCTTTTATATAGCTGCTCTTTTGATCAAAAATCTGGAATTTGGAAAAATGAAAATCAAATTTCAAAGGAAGATAGTAAAATTTTTAAAGAATTTAAAAATATTTCATTTATTCAAAATCGGTATCAAGAAATTGTAAAATTAGATAAAAACTTTCAATTTAAGATAAATAAACCAGTTACAAATCTAGCATGGGAAGATGAATATTTTTCAAATAATAATCATTTAGTAAATTTTAGTTATAGCAATAGGAATCAATTAATTTTTAATAGTAAAAAAACAACAAGACATAAAATAAGTGAACATATTTTTTTTAAAAAAAATAAATTAATTACAAGCGATAAAAAAGGAAATGTAATTGTCTTCTCAATAGAAGATAATAAAAATATAGCGAAATTCAATTTTTATAAAAATAAGTATAAAAAAATTGATAAAATCTTAAATTTAATAATAGATGAAAATAGCATTTACATTTCCGACAATTTAGGATTTTTATATGCATATAATTATAATAAAAAAGAGATAATATGGGCTAAAAATTACAAAATTCCTTTTCGATCAAATATAAAAATTTACCAAAATAAGATAATTTTAGCTAATCAAAATAATACACTTTTTTTCATCAACAAAAACAATGGAGAGATTTTAAGAAAAATACCTACAGAGGATAGTTCAGTCAAAAATAAATTTAAAAATAATATTTCACTATATGAAAATAAGATTAAGTATTTAAATACTTATGGCTCTCTCTATTCACTGGATGTGGATACGATGAGAATTAGATGGTTTATTAATTTAAATAAATCATTAGATATTAATCCGAGCAATTTATTTATGAGCAATCAACCAGTAATTTATAAAAATAAGATCTTTGTACCAACTCAGAACAATTTATATATTTTAGATCTCATCACAGGATCTACAATTTTTAAACATAAATTTACTTCTGAATATAAACCATTAATATTTAAAAATTTTTTGTATACAATAGATAATAATTTTTTAATTGCATCAGATATTAATACAGGGAAAATTATATTTTCTTACAATATTAATCAAAAAATTTCTGATTATTTAAATATTAAAAGAAAAAGTGTTGATATCAAAAATTTTATGTTTGCTGATAACAAAATTTTTATATTTCTAAAAAACTCCTATCTTATACAATTTGCTGCTGATGGAGAAATACTCACAGTATATAAGATGCCGAAAAAAATTAACTCGAACCCGATATTTATCGAGGACAAGATTATTTTTATAAATAATAAAAATAAAATTAATATTATAAATTAATTACTTGATTTTACACTTAGCAATGATAGTTGTTTGATTTTTAGGCCTTTTAGGCTATCAGAGGGTTTTATAGGGTAATCTCCTGTAAAATAATGATCACTAAATTGAGGGTAGTTAGGGTTTCTTTTTTCATTTATTAGAGCTTTATAAAGTCCCTCTAAGCTTAAAAATCTTAAACTTTTTGCATTTATATAATTACACATTTCATTTATATCTTTTTTTGAAGCTAACAATTCATCTTTAGTAGGCATATCGACACCATAAAAATCTGGAAATTTAATTTCAGGACAAGCAATTCTCACATGAACTTCTTTGGCACCTGCCTCGTAAAGCATCTTTACAATTTTATGGCAAGTAGTACCTCTTACCAAAGAGTCATCAATTAGTATGATAGATTTATCGTTAACTATTGTTTTTGTTGAACTTAATTTTAACTTTACTCCCAAACTTCTTATATTTTGACTTGGTTCTATAAAAGTTCTACCAACATAGTGATTTCTTATCAAACCTAAATCAAATTCCTTTTTTGACTCTTTTGCAAAACCTAATGCTGCAGGAACACCCGAGTCTGGAACTGGAACAACTAAATCAGCCTTAATATCTGTCTCTTTTGCTAATTCTGAACCTAGATTTTTTCTATACTCATACGCACATTTTTTATTAATTAAACTATCTGGTCTCGCAAAGTAAATATATTCAAAAACACATGGACGTGCTTTTTGTTTTGGAAAAGGTTTTATTGATTTTAACTCATTATTTTCAATTATGACTATCTCACCATTTTCAACTTCTCTGATAAATGATGCCCCTACAATGTCTAACGCGCAAGTTTCAGAGGTAATAATATAAGAGTTTTTTAATTTACCAATAATTAAAGGTCTTATGCCAAATGGATCTCTTACACCAACCAATTTTTTATTTGTCATTAAAACAAGAGAATATCCTCCCTGAATTTGAAATAGAGTATCAATAAGTTTGTCAACAAATTTATCTCTTTGTGATTTTGCTATTAGTTGAACAATTGTTTCTGTATCACTAGTTGTTCTAAAAATAGCTCCATTTTTAACTAAATTTTCTCTTAGTAATAACGCATTAGTTAAATTTCCATTATGAGCAATACTTAAACCACCCATATATAAATCAGCAAAAAAAGGCTGAATATTTCTCAAAGAAGTTTCACCCGTAGTTGAGTATCTATTATGTCCAATGGCAAATTTACCTGGCAGTTTTTTTAAAGTATCTAAATCTGTAAAATGGTCACCAACTAATCCTTGTCTTTTTTCAGAATGATAATTTTTTCCATCAAAAGATACTATACCACAACCTTCTTGTCCTCTATGTTGCAAAGCATGGAGTCCTAAAGCAACTAATGCTGAAGCATCTTCGTGGTTGGATATTCCAAAAATACCACACTCCTCTCTAAGTTTATCAATATTAAATTTTTTCAATTTTTTCTTTTGTATCTATGAAATCTTCACTTGAGGGAAATTCCTCTATTAATATTTCACTTCCTTTATTTATTAAATTAAATGAAAATGCATCTTCAACTGATATACCCCAATTTTGATAAGGATAAAACCAATTAAAAATTGAAAATAAGCAAATAGCAACAACATAACCCTTAAAAAAACCAAATAAAAAACCAAATACTTTATCTATTGAACCTACTCCGGTCCAAGTCACTGCTTTACTAAACATTTTTCCAATAAGAATTGTGATAAAAAGCGTTAAGATAAATATTGCTATACCAAGGCCTAAATTATTAATAAACTCAGATTGAATATATTCACTTACTACAGGTTGTAATTTTGGAACTAAAATAATTGTAACGACTGTGGATAGAACCCATTTCATAAATGAAATTAAGCTTAAAGAAAAACCCTTAAAGAAACATTGAACTACGTTGTAAGTAAGAACTGTCAAGAATATAATATCTAATAAATTTATATTATTAGCGAAATTCTTTATTAATTCAGTCATTAATTAAGTTCACTGATTTCTTCGCCGAAAGGTTTATATACAAGGATTAATTTAGGCAATAAAGTTAACACCGATATCATCGCTAATAACATTGCTAATCCTGTAAATATACCAAAATAAATAGTAGGTATAAAATTAGATAAAACTAAAATTGAAAATCCAAATACGATGGTTATAGAAGTATTAAGGATAGCCACACCCACAGTACTGTGACATCTATCTAAAGTTTTCTTATAATTATTAATTTTTTTAAACTCTTCTCTGAATCTATAAATATAATGAATACTATTATCAACAGCTATACCGATTGTTATTGCAGCAATAGTTATAGTCATCATATCTAGCGGAATACCAAGTAAGCCTATGATTCCAAGAATAAATAAAGCAGCTAGAAAATTAGGTACAACACCTATAAGTGAAAGTGTAGTATTTCTGAATAAAATAAAAAACATAAAAAAAATCCCAAGTATTACTATCCCTAAAGTAAGAATTTGCGACTTAAATAAACTTTGTAACAAGTTATTAAATAAAATTAAAACACCGGCTAATTTATACTCATCATTATTTAGACCTAGCTTAGTATTTAATTCTAAATTAATCTTATCTATTAAATCATTTCTTCTGAGGTCCTTTAATGAGTCTTTTACTCTTACACTAATTCTTGCTTCATCTTTTTCTACAGATATATAAGGCAAGACAATTTCTTTTTTTATTGACTCTGGTATTTTACTATATAGGACTGCAATTTCTAAACTTTGTAATTCTTTATTATTTAAATCTTCAGCCACTCTTAGAATAGATCCAAACGATAAAACTTTCCCGATTTCAGGTAATGAGTCCAAATAATCATGAACTTTAATGATTTTATCCATTTTATCTCTTGTAAACCAATATTTAGATTTATCTTCATTGCTATTATTAGTTTCTTCCTCCCATTCATCAAATTCGTCATTTTCTGTTTTGGTTTTTTCTGCGCTAGAGGGAAATTTTAAAATAATATTTAATGGTGTTGTTCCACCTAGTTCATCATCAATCTTTTTCATCCCTTTATAAATCTCAGTTTCTTTATCAAAATAATTTATGAAACTATTTTCAACTTCCAGCTTAAATATTCCCACAATACTAAATATTATTATCAAAATAGTGGAACCAAAAATTGTAATCTTATTATTTTTAGTAAAATTACCTAAAGCAGATGTAATGAGTGATTTTTCGGTATCTCTTAGTCCTATTTCATTTTCAGAAGAGAGCATATAGATTAAAGAAGGTAATAGTAAGAATGTTATTATCATTGAAATCGAAAGTCCTAAAGTCATCATCCATCCAAAATCAATTATCGGTTTAATTCCACTAAACACCAAAGATAAGAACGCACATATAGTTGTGAGCACAGTATATAAAATAGGAAGCATCATTTTTTTACTAGCTTCAAAAACAGTTTCACTTATTGTGAATTGTGAAAATTCTTTTTTTAATTGTAAATATCTTACAGTTAAATGGATGTTCATTGCCATATTTAAGATAAGCATTAAGGCAATAAAGTTTGATGAAATTACTGTCACTTTCCATCCAATAAATCCTAGCAACCCAATCATCACCACTACTGAGGTTGCGCAACCCAGCAACGGCATGAATACCCATTTTAAGTTTCTGAAAATAAACCATAGTGTTAAAACAATAAAAATAAATACTCCAATACCAAATACCGCAATATCGCTTTTGATATAACTCATCATATCATCCGCAATCATTGGAATACCACCTAAATGAATTTTAGCATTTTCACCGTATTTACTAATTACATCTCTGATCTCTGTTATATTTTGGTGATTTCTTATGTTGTATAAATTTTTATATTCTTCATATTCTTTAGTAAATTTTTTATAATTTATTTTTTCCTCTGCATTTAAACCTATTTCAATAGATTGATTAAAGTATTGATCTTTGATTTTAATAAATTCGGCTAATCTTTCATCTTTCTTTAAATAAACTACTATTCCGGATGTTTTACCATCCTTGCTGATAACGTAATCTTTATAAATTGGACTGTTTAAAATTTCTTCAAAACCTCTTTCTCTATTTATCTCTGGATATGCTAAGGTTTTGTAATTCTTCAGTCTCTCCATTAACCCTTCATCTGTACTTTTTAAGAGAGGTACATCAATGACAGTAATTACACTATCTACCCATGTTAATTTTTCGATTTTAGATTTTAGTAGCTGAAGGTTTATAATTGTTTCTTTTTCTATAAAACTTGATACAGGTGTATAAGTTAAAACTAGAAAATCTTTAGAACCATAAGTTTGGTTTACCTCTCTTAAATATTTAAGGTCTGGATCTCCCTCAAGCAACAAGGCATCTGAAGAGGCATCAAGATTAAAATTTTTTGATTGATATATTGAAAAGCCAACTAAAACTACTAAAAAAAAGAGTGTTAATTTCGAAAAATCTGTAATTATTTTTTTATAAATAACAGCAAGCATGAGAATATTTCAGATATATCTTAATTTTTTTATAACTAAAGAAAAAACTTAAAGTTAATTTCTGCTTAAATCTTTGAATTTTGTATATATTCCTTCAAATTCCACTTTTACTGTACCAGTAGGTCCGTGTCTTTGTTTCCCTAATATAATATCAGCTAATCCGTTCACATCATTCATTTTTGATTGCCACTCAGCATGTTCGATAGAGCCTAACTTTGGTTGTTTTCTTTCGAGATAATAAGCTTCTCTAAATACAAACATTACCACATCAGCGTCTTGTTCTATCGATCCTGACTCCCTTAAATCTGCCAGTTGTGGTTGTTTATCATCTCTTTGTTCTACAGCTCTTGATAGTTGAGATAAAGCTAAAACTGGAACAGATAATTCTTTAGCTAAAGCTTTTAAGCCTTGTGTAATTTCTGAAATTTCTTGGACTCTTCCGTCATTTCTGTTTGAACTTGATCTCATCAATTGGATATAGTCAACGACAATTAAACTCAATCCAAATAATCTTTTAATTCTTCTTGCTCTATTACTTAATGTTGCAATTGTTATTGCTGGAGTTTCATCAATATAAAGGGGTAGATTATAAATGTTTCGTGATGTTTCAATATATCTATTTATTTCTTCTTCTGTAACTTTTCCTCTTCTAATGTCATCCGATTTAATTCTTGCTTGCTCCGATAGTATTCTAGTAGAAAGTTGTTCTGAAGACATCTCAAGTGAAAAAAAAGCCACAGAAGACTTTTCCTCTTTTTTTAAAATATTTTGTGCTGCATTATAAGCTATATTAGTAGCCAAAGCAGTTTTTCCCATCGAGGGTCTCCCAGCTAAAATAATTAAATCTGACTTGTGTAAGCCTCCTAATTTTTCGTCTAACTCCGTAAGACCCGTTGGCACACCCACAATTCCTTGGTCGTTCTGCATAGCTTGAGTTGCCATTTCAATTGTTTGATCTAAAGCTTGATTAAATTTTAAAAATGATTGAGAAAAACTTCCTCTTTCAGCTAAATCAAAAAGAGATTTTTCAGTATTTTCAATTATATCTTCGGCATTTTGCTCGTCTGAGTTAGCATTCAAAGTATCAGAGGATAATTGATCTGATATTTGTACTAATTCTCTTCTTAAGTACATTTCATGAATAATTTTAGCGTAGTCAACAGCTTGTTTTACTGATCCTGAAAATCTTGTTAACTTAACTAGGTATTCAGTTCCACCCACTTCGTTTAGCATGTTATCTTTTTCAAAAAAATTTTTAAGTGTTATTGGATTAGCAATCATTCCTCTATTATTTAAATTCTCAATTACTTCATAAATCTTTATATGTCCGGGGTCGAAAAAAATTTTTGAATTTATCAATGAAGCTATCTCATCAATAATATCGTTATTAACCAATATTGATCCCAAAAGAGCCTGTTCTGCCTCTAAATTAGAAGGTTGCTTATCTTTTGAATTGTTAGGGACTGTATTAATTTCTCTCACACTTATATAATATGTTAAGAACTTATCTATTAAAGAGAAAAGTTACGCACTTATCAAGCGCACCTGTGGAAAAGTTACTTAGATTGAATTTTATCTATTTTGATAGAAATTTGAGCTTTAACTTCTGAATGAAAGTTTATATCTACTTGAAATACACCAATCCTATTTAATTCATCTTTTAAAATTATTTGAGACGGAGTTACATCAGCATTTGTTTTTTCTTTAATTAAATTAGTAATTTCTTTTGGTTTTATAGAGCCATATAATTCACCATTTTCCTTGCTTTCTTTATTAAAGGTAAAAGTTTTCTTATTTACCAATATAGCTATTTCTTTAAATTTATTTTTTGTCTCAATATTTTTTTTATTAAGTTCATCTTTTTTTCTCTTAACTAATTCCAAGTTTTCTTTGTTAAATCTTAAGGCTTTACCTTGTTTAAGTAGGAAATTTCTTCCGTAGCCATTTTTAACAACTACTTTGTCTCCAATATTTCCAAGATTAAGAATATTTTCTAATAAAATAATTTCCATTTATATTAAACCTAAAATTTTAGCTTTTTTTATCTCTTTTGTTAGTTTTCTCTGTTTTGAATATGAAACTGATGTAATTTTTGAGGACATAATTTTACCGTTATCCGAGGTGTACTTTTTAAGTAAACCTACATTTTTATAGTCAATTATTGGGGCGTTTTTAATAGACAAAGGACATTTTTTAGAAAATTTTCCATCATTCTTTTGAAATAAGCTGAGTTTATTTAAAGAATTGGAACTTTTCTTTTGAAATTTTTTATTTTTTCTTTTCATAAGCTAATTTTTTCTGAAAAATTCATTTGTAGTATCTAACTTTTTATATTTAACAGTCAAATGTCTGATTATAGAGGTATCAACTTTAATTTTTTTTTCAATTTCATTTAATGTATTCCCGTTTCCCTCAAATTTAAAATGAATATAAAAGCCTTTTTTGTAACTTTTGATTTTATTAGCTAAGTTGAGCAAACCCCATTCTTCAATTTTAACAACCTTACCTGAGGAACTATTTATAACATCATTATATTTGTCTTTAATTTTTTTTAAATCTTTCTCTGCTAAATCCTGTTTAGCTATTATAGTATTTTCGTAAAAAGCCATATTTTTATTATATTTACATATTTATTAGTTATTTATAAAAAATGTTTTATACTATAATGAAAATTTATAGCAACACTAATAATTTATAAATAAACTAATAAAATGAGTGCTTTATTATTTCCAGGACAAGGATCACAAGTTGTTGGAATGGGATCTGAAATCTATAAAAATTTTGATCTTGTAAAAAGGATATTTAAGCAAGCAAACGAAAAATTAGAATATGAAATATCTAAATTGATTTTAGAAGGACCGGAGAATGAACTACAATTGACCAAAAACACGCAGCCTGCAATTTTAACAGTTAGTTATTCTTATTTTCGAGTTTTGAAAGATGAATTTGGATTTGATTTTAGCACATTCAAACATTTTGCAGGCCATTCTTTAGGTGAATATAGCGCACTTGTTTGTTCAGGATCATTAAATTTTGATGATGCATTGTATTTATTATTCGAGAGAGGAAAGGCGATGCAAGAGGCAGTTCCTCTGGGAGAAGGAAGTATGATAGCAGTACTAGGCATGAAAACTAATGAGTTAGAGGAATTTCTTAAATCAGTTATTAAAGAAAATGATATTTGCGAAATTGCAAATGATAATGCTGAAGGACAGGTAATTTTAAGTGGAAAAAAAGCAAGTGTAAATTTAGTTCAAAAACTCTTAAAAGAAAAAAAGGTTAAATCTATTCCACTAAAAGTAAGTGCACCTTTCCACTGCTCGTTAATGAAACCAGCTTCAGAAAAAATGAAAGAAAAAATTAGGAAAATAAAGTTTTCTAAACCTTTTTTAAAAATAATTAATAATGTAACTGCAGAACCCGAAGATAACTTTGAAAATATTAAGGAATTATTAATTAATCAAATTTATTCTACAGTTAAATGGCGCGAGAGTATTGTTTATATGTCGTCCGTCGGCGTTAAAAACTTTGTTGAAATTGGCCCAGGAAAAGTTTTAACTGGTATGATAAAAAGAACAATAAAAGACGCTAATTGCTTTTCAATCAATACAATTGCTGATATTAAAAACTTAGATAATGAATTTAAAAAATAAAAAAGTTTTAATTACTGGTGCTACAGGAGGGATAGGAAATTCTTTAGTAGAAAAATTTTGTAATTTAGGATCTTCGATATTAGCAACAGGCACAAATGAAGAAAAACTAGAAAATTTAAAAAAAAAATACCCAAACATTATAATTGAAAAATTTAAATTGAATGAACATGATAAAATTGAAAACTTTGTAGACTCAGCTTACAAAAAATTAGAAGGGATAGATATTTTAATTAACAACGCTGGAATAACATTGGACAACTTATCTATAAGATTAACAGAAGAAAATTGGAAAAAAGTTTTAGATATTAATTTAACATCAAGTTTTTTAATGTGTAAATTTACTATTAAGAAAATGTTAAAAAATAAATATGGTAAAATTATCAATATAACTTCAATTGTAGGTCATACAGGAAATTTAGGGCAGGCAAATTACTCGGCTTCAAAAGCTGGGATTACTGCTTTTTCAAAAAGTCTTGCCATTGAATACGCAAAAAAGAATATTAATATTAACTGTGTATCCCCCGGATTTATCAAAACAGATATGACAGATAAGATTAATGAGGAATTTAAAAAATCTTTAATAAGTAAAATACCATCTGGTGATTTAGGCACAGGAGAAGATGTATCTAATTGTGTAGCATTTTTAGCTTCAGATTTAGCTAGATATATTAATGGAGAAACTATACATGTTAACGGTGGAATGTATATGGCTTGACAATTTCCATTAATAATCTAATAAGAAATTGAATAAATAAGAAAGGAATTCATGTCAGAAGAAATTAAAGGAAAAATAAAAAAAATAGTAGCAGATCATTTAGGTATAGAAGAGGAAAAAGTAGTTGAAGAGGCAAGCTTTATTGATGATTTAGGAGCTGATAGCTTAGACACAGTGGAATTAGTTATGGCTTTTGAGGAAGAATTTGGATCTGAGATTTCAGACAGCGAAGCGGAAAAAATTTTAACCGTTGGTGATGCTATTAAATTTATTGAAAGTAAAAAACAGTAACTTTTTTTAATGAACCATGATCAACAAAATATCATGGTTATATTGTCCTCGCCATCAGGAGTAGGCAAAACAACAATTACGAAAAAGATACAACAAAAATACCAATCTTTTAAAATATCTGTTTCCCATACAACCAGGCTACCTCGATCTAATGAGGTCGATGGAGTAGATTATAATTTTGTTTCAAAAGAGGAATTTAAAAGTTTAATAAATAAAAAAAGCTTTTATGAATATGCAAAAATTTTCGAAAATTATTATGGCACATCAAAAAAAAATGTAGATAAAACCTTAAGTAAAAATGATATTATATTTGATATAGATTGGCAGGGAACTAAGCAACTTTCAAAATTTAAAGAGTTAAATTTTGTTAAAATTTTCTTAATTACTAACAGCAAAGATGAGTTAAAAAATAGGCTTATAAAAAGAAATCAGAACACTAAAACTGAGGTAGAAAAAAGATCAAATTCATTCGAAGAAGATATCAAACATTGGAACGATTATGATTATATCATAATTAATGATAATTTGGACGTTTGCTTTAAGCAAATTGAGAACATAATTTTGAATGAAAAAAAAGCTTACTCTAATTTTGCTCAAATAATTCAGTAATTTTATAGTATAATTCAGGTTTCAAATCTGCAGGTCTAAGATTTGTTTTTATTTCTTTTATCTTTTTTATCTCATTCTCTTTAAAAATCTTTCTTAAGGTTTTATTTATCATTTTTCTTTTTTTCGAAAAAAAAATACTTGTAATGAGCTCTAAATTATCAATTTTTTTAATTTTAAATAAATTTTGATTTTTTGGAAAAAAACTTATCATCATAGAATTTACTCTTGGTTTAGGAAAAAAACAATTTGGAGATATTAAAAATTTATTCGATATTTTTAATCTATAATTTGAAATAATAGAAAGCCGCCCATACTCGGAAGATAAATATTTTCCTAGTATTTTTTCACCTAATTCTTTTTGAAACATAAAATTTAAACATTTATATTTTGGAGGCCATTTCTTAAATTTTATAAATTTAATTAAAATTTGAGATGAAATATTGTAGGGAAGGTTCCCAAATATAATAGAATTTTTAAAAATTTTTTTTTCAATTTCAAATTTTAAAATATCCGAATTAAAAATTTTGATAAATTTTTGATTAAAATATTTCTCTTTTAAATCTTTACATAGTTCATTGTCTTTCTCAATTAAAGTAAGTGATTTTGGCTTTCTTAATATTATTTCTTTAGTTAATGAACCAGTTCCAGGACCTATTTCAACAATGTGTTTATTTTTAATCTCGCTTAAATTGATTATTTTTCTAATAATATTTTTATCTACTAAAAAATTTTGACCTAAAGACTTTTTAGCTTGTTTCATTGTTTTAATTTATCTAATACATTTATACATTCCAAAAAACTTTCTATATTAGCTTTATTTTTTCCTATTAGATCAATAGCAGTTCCATGATCAGGTGAGATTCGTGTATATTTTAGCCCCAAAGTAATATTAATTGCTTTAAATTTAAATATACTTTTAAAAGGACCTAGAATTTGATCATGATACATTCCAACTATAACGTCATAATTTTTATAATTGTTTATAAAAACAGTATCAGCAGAGAGTGGGCCATCTATTTTAATTTTTAGTTTTTTAAGTTTTTTAATTGCAGGTACTATTTTAGTTTTTTCTTCAGAATTTTTATTAAATTCAGCATTATGAGGATTTAAACCTAAAATTCCTATTTTTGGTTTTTTGTTAAAATTAAATTTGAACCATGTATTTATTTTTTTTACTTTATTAATAATTGATTTGGAGTCAATTTTTCTTGATACTTTTTTTATATCTATATGAGTAGTAATAGGACTTACTTTTAAATTATTATTGCTTATAAGCATTACTTCGGAATTATCCTTTATTTTACATTTTTTAGCTAAAAACTCTGTCACTCCAATATTATTTTTTTTCAATAGTTTTTTATTGATAGGTAAGTTAATGAAACCTTTGACATTTTTTTGCAAAGCGAGTTTGTGTCCAGTGTTTAAACTTTTAATAACAAATTTTGATGACTCTTTTGTATTAATTTTAAATGGATTTTGGAATTTAAGATCAATGTTTAAAATTTTTAAACTATTTTCGTTAGATAATTCATTTATGTTTTTTACTTTTTTAAGATTTAATTTATATTTTAATTTTTTAAATTGGGCATCAATTAAATTATAATTAGTCAAAAAGTAAATCCTTTTCCTTAAACTTTTTTTAATTTTTTTCCAAGATTTAAAAATTATTTCGCTATTTATACTTACAGGGTCACCACTAAATATGATTATTTTACTCATTTAAATTCAATAAATATGTTATTTTTCTTTTTTGATAAATGGTTATTTGAATATAATTTAAATAATTCATTTTTTGCTCTGTTTACAAAACTCTCTCTTATTTTCTCAACATCTGCAATATTATTATCAATTTCCCTAATATCTGAAACAGTATAGAAAGTAACTGTATTAAATTTTTTAATTGGTTTTGATATCTCTCCTAATTTCATCTTTTCAATTATTTTAAGCATATCTTTTGATAAAGACATTGTGTCAATCCACCCTAGATTTCCACCGTCACTTGCAGTAGGGGAAATACTAAATTTTTTTGCAGCTTCGTCAAAATTTGTTTTTTTTATAAAGTCTTTCAACTCAATTTCTAAGCTTGAAATATCGGTCATATCTTCGATAGAAATTTCTATCTCTGATAATTTAAATTGTTTTTTTTTTAATTTTTGATTTTTTATTTTCTCAATGTTTTTATCTATCTCTGACTCATCAATAGTTATTTTTTCAGAATAAAGAGAAAAAATCAATTTTTGCCACTTAAGTTCAGTACCAAGTTCCTCAAGAAAAATATTATAATCTAGTCCATTAATTTTGAACTTATTTTTAAAACTATCAATATCGTTTAATGAAATTCTTTTTAATTGTTCAAAAATTTCCTTTTTATTAAGCTGAATATTATATTTTGAAGTTTCTATTTCTTTGATTCTTAAATTTATTAAACTATTAAGAGATAAATTTTTAATTTTATTTATATTATTTTGATTTACTTCCTGATTAGACAAAACTAAAGATGTTTTTATTTTGTTTTTTAGGTCGTATGAAGAAACTGTAGCATTACCTACTTTAGCTACTATTTTATTTTGCAAAGCATATAAATTAGCATTAAATAAATAAAATATTAAAATAATTATAATTATTTTAAATTTATTTAACATTAGTCTAATAATCTTTGTTTATTATCTCCATCTGGTATGATGCTAATTTTAAACATTAGAGAGTTCTCCGGTTCTACGTCGGAGTCTTGATAAAATTCTCTTCTATAAGCGATACCTGCTCTTAAACAGTCGTTAAAATACTCATAGCTCAAATCATAATATTCTGATGAATTTGTAATTAAGTTTCTCTTAGTTTTTAAATTTAAAAGACTATTATTATTCGTCTTTAGTCCTAAATTGGCAGTTGCATAATCATTTTTGCCTATGTGCTTTCTTTCTTGTAAATAATCTAATTTAAAACTAAACAGCTCAAAATCAAGCTTTGCCCCTAGTTCGTTATAATTTAACTCACTATAGTTTTGATCTACTAAAAAATTATAATTCAATTGAAAATTTTCATTTATTTGAAGTGTAGATTTGCCCACTAAATCTGATAATTTTTCATCAAGGCTTGAAATAGAAGACATTTTTTTATTTTCTTTTTGATTTATAACTTGACCCATGGATAATTTAAAATTTTTTGAACTCGTATCTATCTCATAATCAAAACCAACACCAACATTTAAACCATTTTCAAAATTCTCATTTTCACTACTTCTATCTAAAGAAAAAACGTCAGATATTTCAAGTCGATTTCCTTCTGTTTCTTTTCTCATTTGTCCCGTAGAATATTTAAATAGTACTTTAGGTGTAAGGTAATGTTTTGTTGAATTACCCGTTTCTTTAATTAAATCTATATCAGTCAAATATCCGAAGGCTCCATAAAGCTCATTTGTAGTATTTTCTTTATAATTTGAAATATTTTTAGTTTCATAATTAATATTCTTTATCTTACTTAAAAGCTTCGCTTTTATTCCTGAGTTAAAATTAAAATTTTTGAAATCCCATAAAAAATTATTGATAAAAAATTTACTAGTTTTATTTGTATCTTGAGTTAAAACTTTTACACTTGAGTCCAAATTAATATTACCTAGAAGACTATTCTCCATTAAATTTTTTCTTAGCTCAATTTCTGGATATATGTATTCATATTTATCTTTATATGAACTTTTTAAAGTTTCATAAATTCCTGCAGAAATATCTAAATATAAATCATCTTTTTTATGATTAAAACTAATTGAATTTTCAAGTGTCGAAATATCTTCCGAGACTTGATCAGTATTAATATTATAAAGTTTAAAATGTTTATCATCTGAAACTTCTTGTGTAATAAACTCTAAAGTATTGTTAGACTCATCATCGCCTTTGAAACTGTGAAAAAACTTTGTAAAAATATGTGATTTATCTCCCTCTTTTTTTATGCCAGATGTTTTCTTAAATCCTTCTGTAAATCCAAAATCAATAATTGCTTTTGAGTTTTTGAATGCTTGACGATATTCTCCAAGATATAAAGGATTTTCTGAAGTAAAAATTCTAGTATTTAAAGTAAGATCTTTATCTTCATCTATCGCTAAGAAATAAGGCAACCTGAGAGATCTTCCTAGGTTTGTGCTATTTCCAAAAGACGGATTTAAAAAACCTGATCTACGCTTAACACTTGGGTCTGGATGAGAAAATTTAGGAAAGTAAAAAATTGGTATGTCATAAATTTTAATTACTGCATTATCATAATATATTGTTTTTTTTTTATTATTATGCAAAATTTTACTTGATTTTATTGACCAAGGTGGACACTTATCATTTTTTCTATAATTACAATTAGTAAATATGGCCTTTTTAAATTCTAAATTTTCATTTTTCATACTTATTGTATTTGCGAATATTCGGGGTTTATTATCTTTATCTAATTTGAATTCTTGACTGTTTATGAATGCTTTAATATCTGTACCCACAATTTCTTTTGTTTTTGTATCTATATAAATTTGTGAAAATTCATAGGAATTTTCTAGTTTATCTTTAATTTTAATCTGCCCAATTGATTTAAATATCCCGACATTATTTTCAAATTCAAAATTACTTAGAGTAATCGTATTATTATCAATATCAGTTAAGGTAGCGGGATTTGAAGACTTTATAATTTTATTTTTATTATCATAATTTATATTTTCTCCAATAATTTCAAAGTTTTGAGAAGTAGTAATTTTTGTAAGCCCTCTGCTAATAAAGATTTCATCTAATTCATTATATTCTGCATATTCTGTTTCAATTAAGTTGCCTTCACCATCTTGAGCAGTAACATTATTTTTAAGCAGTATAATTTTATTTTTGCTATTGTATTCAGCAT
>CACIWE010000015.1 GCA_902590285.1 uncultured Pelagibacteraceae bacterium
AGATAAACGTAATGTAGAGACAGTCCTCATTCCGGATAAATCGCAAAGCAGATATACAATTTGTTTATCTGTATCAGTGGGCTGTTATCTCTCTTGCGAATTTTGTGCAACAGCTCAAATTTCAAAAAAATTAGTAAGAAATTTATCACCGGGAGAAATAATCTCACAAATCATTTTAAGTAAAGATTATATTAATGATTGGTCGACACAGAAAAAAATAACTAATCAAGTATTAATGGGCGAAGGTTCACCCTTTTTAAATTTAGATAATGTTAAAATAGCAATTGATAACTCAAAAAATAAAGATGGCTTAGAATACGGAAGAACCAGGATCACAGTCAGCACTGTTGGAGTTGGAATAAAAAAAGATAATTTAGATGCAATAGAGTGGGCTGCAAATGAGTTAGATGTTTATCTTGCATGGAGTTTACATAGCTCAATACCAAAACATAGATCAGAATTAATGCCAATAAATGATAAATATTCTATTAATTCATTATTACCACAGCTAAAAAAATATTATGAAAAAACAAAATTACCTATTTTTATTGAATGGATATGTTTAGATGAAAATCTAACAAATGATCATGCAAAAGAATTAATAAAGATTATGAAAAAAGTTCCTTCAAAATTAAATTTGATCGAATTTAATCCTCTATCCAATAAAGATTTCAAACCAGCAACTCAAGAAAATATAGATAAGTTTTCTAAAAAAATTCAAGAAGCAGGTTTTCTTTCTCTATTTAGAAGAAGCAGGGGTAGAGACATAAATGCATCTTGTGGATCCTTAGCAAATAAGAAAGCTATAGGAAATGGATAATTTACATATTTTTCTAGGTGCAACAGTTGCTGATGCAGCCACCAGACCTTTGCATTGGGTCTATGATCCAAAAAAATTAAATCAATACATTAAAGGAAAAAAAGAAATTGCCTTTTTAAAAAAAAGTAGAAGTCCATTTTATTCGATCAAAACAGGTAAAGTTTCCGGCTACAATGATGTTGGACAAGTAATGTTTAGAGCATTAATTTCAACAAAAAAAAAATCAGATGTTTTAAAAAATTTTAAGAAAAATGTTGTCAAAAACTTTGGACCAGGTTCAGCTTATTGGAAGAATTTAAAACTCAGAAAAAAATACAAAAAGATTAAATGGAAAGGGCCCATGAATGGCCCATGGATTCACCAAAACATATTAGAAACTATTCAAAACATAAAAACTAAGAAGAGCACAACTGGAGGAAAAAAGGTCAACGAGTCTGATGGTTATTGCGCCGCTTTACCTTATTTTCTTTATAATAATTCAGAGCCAGACTTAAAAAGGATTATAAAAAGTGTAGCTAATTCTAAAGTAAATGAAACTTATGCGTTAGCAAAATTAGAGATAATAGATCTAGCAATGAAAGGTGAGAAAAGTCCTGTAAATGCTTTTGCTAAAAAGTATGGAAGAAAACGTTATTTCAAAGACGTTGTTGCTAATATTAAAAAGGTTTTAAGATTAAAAAAACATAATCATACTCAAGTTGTTAAGAAATTTGGAAAAGCGTGTAGCTATCCTGGCACATTCATGGGTTCTATTCATGCCATTATTACCTCTAATAATTATAAATCTGCAATTATTAAAACTATTAAGGCTGGGGGGTGTAATTGCTCTAGAGCTAATTTTGTAGGAGCTTATTTTGCTGCTTATAAAGGTTTAAAAAATATTCCTCTACCTTGGATTAAAAAAACTTTTCCAGCTAAAAGTATTATAAAATATATTTAATTTTTATAAATGATGTATAATGATTTATGGATTCGACAGTAGCATTAATAATAATATGTTTATTAGTAGCTAACCTTATTGCAGTAATATTTTTAATTAAACGTAAACAACCAGATCAAATTGATAATAATCAGATTTTTAAAGATGAGGTGAGCTCTTTAAAAAATTCTTTTAATCAGTCATTTGGTTCTATGAGTAAAGAAATTGCAAAAGACATGACAGGAGCTCTTACAAAAGTAGATGAGAAGGTTGGAGTATTTAATCGTCAAGTTAGTGAACTTAACAAAAGCCAGGATAATTTTAGTAAAATTTTAAGTGGTGTAAAAACTTACGGCACATTAGCTGAATTTGGGTTAGGAGCGCTTTTAAAAGATTTACTTCCGGCATCACAATTTATATCAAATGTGAAAATGAAGGAAGATACATCTGAAACAGTTGAGTTTGCAATAAAACTACAAGATGTCCTACTTCCTATAGACAGCCATTGGCCTGTAGAAAAGTATAAGGCCATTGATGATGCCTATAACGCTAATGATAAAGATGCTCAATCCGAAGCGAGAAAAGATTTAGCAGCGGCTTTTAGATTAAAAGCAAAAATTGTTAACATGAAATATATAGCTCCACCAAAAAGTACAGATTTTGCAATTGTTTACGTTCCAACAGAAGGACTTTTTGCAGAACTATCAAGTTACAGAGATCCAAAAACAAAAGAGCTATTACTTCAAGAATTAAGAACAAAATACAAAGTTACAATTTCAGGTCCAAATACTTTATCCGCACTTTTACAATCTTATCATTTAGGATTTCAAACATTAAAAGTACAGCAACATGCTACGCAAATTTATAGTGATTTAAGAAATATAAGTTCAAGATTTGATAAACATTTTGATGGGATAAAAGATTTAAGGAAAAAACTTGAACAAGCTATGACCGCAACCGATGGCTTCGGAAGAGACGCAAGATCAATAATGAATACACTTTCTAATATTAAAGACCCCCAACAGGTAAAAGAAACATTAGAGGAAAATTCAGAAAAGATAAAAGTTCTTAAGTAGATTTAATATGTCTAATTTTGTCTTTTATGATTTCGAGACCAGTTCCTCCAATAAATATTGGGGGCAGATAATTCAAATTGGTGCTGTCTTAACCAATGATAATCTCGATGAACTAGATAGATTCGATGCTAGATGCAGGTTAAGCCCAGGAATTATTCCTGAAGCTATGGCACTGATTGTAAATAAATCGTCACCCCAGATGTTAAAAAATTCAAATTTATCTCATTATGAGATGATAAGACAATTTGTTGAAACTTTAAAAAGATGGGGGAAAGCTACTTACATAGGGTTCAACTCGATAGAATTCGACGAAGAGTTTCTAAGGTGCACTTTATTTCAAACTTTAGAATATCCTTACATCACAAGTACTAATGGAAATACTAGAGGAGATGTTCTGAGTTTAGCTAGAGCAGCTAATTTGTATTACCCAAACACTTTAAAAAACTCTGTTAATGAAAAAGGTAACGATGTTTATAAATTAGATCAAATGGCACCTCTAAATGGTATTGAACATGGTGATGCTCATAGTGCAATTGGTGATGTTATGGCAACAATAGGAATAGCTAAAATTATTTCTAAAAAAGCACCTAATGTTTGGAAAGCAAGTATGCTAACCATGGATAAAACTCAATCATTAGAGCTCATAAAAAAAGAATTATTATTTTGTACTAACGAGTATTTTTACGGAAAAAGTAGACCGTATGTTCAAACATTTGTTTGCCAGCACCCTCAATATCAATATCCATTATGTTTTGATTTACGACACGACCCAACGCCATACTTAAAAATGCCTATTAACGAACTTGAGGCTGCAATGAAAAAACAGCCTAAGTTTATGCGAACAGTAAGACATAATAAGCATCCTGTAATTATGAACCCTTCTTATGGAGCAAAGTTCGATGAATATAAAATTATAGGTTTCTCTAAATTAGAAACTAGAGCAAAGTTAGTAAGAGAAAATAAAGAATTCGCTGAAAAAATACAATCAATTAAAAGATCAGAAATAGAGGAGAAAGAACAAAGCAAATCACAAGAAGACTTATTCAATGAGGAGAGTATTTACGCTAAATTTACAACAGCAGAGGACAATAAAGTAATGCCAGAATTTCATTCAGTTGAATGGGATAAAAAATTAAGTGTAATTTCGAAATTTAAAGATGAAAGACTTCAGTACTTCGGTAAAAAACTTCTTTACATGGAAAAACCTGAGGTTTTAAGTAAAGAGGATTATAATTTAATTCATAAAGATACAGCTAAGAAACTTTTGAGCACGAATAATGAAAAATGGAATACAATACCAAGAACTTATTCAGAGATTGACACTTTGAGAGCAAAGTTTGAAAAACAAGAAGATAAGGAAAAATTAAAAATTTTAGATGATATTAACGCATACGTTGAAGATTTAGAAAAACATTACTCATCTGCATAGTTGACAATAAATTAAAAATACTTATTTAGAGATCATGGCTTTTAAAGATTCTACAGACGAAAAATTTCAGGAGCAGATAAATGGAACAAAACTTAATCTAATTCAGTTTAGCGCATCTTGGTGCGGACCATGCCAGCAACTTAAACCAATCATAGAAAAAATTTCCAATGATATGGCAGATAAAATTGATTGCTACTATCATGATATTGAGAGCCAGCCAAATGAACCTACAAAGTACTCAGTGAGAGGTGTGCCAACTGTACTTTTATTTAAGGGCGGTAAACTTGTAGGTACTAAAGTTGGAGCCACTAGTGAAAAAGATATGTTGGAGTTTATTCAGCCTCATATTTAATTTTTATTTAATATATTTCCAACATTATATAAAGATCCTATACAGCTAATTAATTTCTTATCAGGCGAAGTTATTTTTTCGATTGCTTCATTAAAATTATTAGCATTATCTACATTAAAACCATTTTTTTTTGCTATAACTTTCAAATCTATGGCAGTCATACTATTCTTTTCATTTCTAATAGGCATGGTTATTATCTTTTTAAAAATTCCTTTAAATTGTTTGATAAACAGATGTGGTTCTTTACTTTTCATCATTGCCCATATAGCGTATTGAGGTATTTTAATGTTTCTCAAGAAATTTGCCAAATTTTTAGCATCAGTTTCAGCATGAGCTCCATCTAATAAAATTTGCTCATTTTTATGAAGTTTATTTTTAATCTTCCCATTTTTTAAAAACTGAAATCTTCCTTCAAATGAAATATTTGGAATAGTCTTATCAATAACCTTTCTATCGATGTTTAGATCTAGTGCTATTTTGATTGCGTGACAAAGATTTTCTAATAATCCTTCAGAATGAATATTCTTAGTAATTAGTTTAATTTTATTTTTTTTATCCTGATAAAAATAGTGTTTATTTTTCTTTATTAATTTCCAATTATTAGGATAAATTATTTTACTTTTATTTTTTTTCAGATTTTTTTTAATTTTACTTAATACTTCAGGTTTTTGCTTGCCTATATAAATATGAGTAAAATTACTTAAAAAACCTACTTTTTGGTAAATTACTTCATCTAGGGTTTTTTTGTTTTTTGCTAAAAAATTAAGATGTTGTTTATTTATATTGACGATTACTTGAGCTAAAGGAAAATCAAATACGTTAGTTGAATCTTTGGCGAATAAAGCTCCTGCTTCTACTAGGTTATAGTCAGTATTTAGTCTTGATGCATTAACTATATAAATTACTGTGAGTACTTCAAAAATAGTAAGCGGGATCTTTAATTTTGCAATGAGCGTGATCGATTGTTTAATTTCTCGATGAGTTAAATATTTACCACCCATCCAAAATCGTTCTTTAATATCTCTAAGAGACGGCGATATATAAGCAGTTGTTGTTTGTTTATTAGCTTCAATAAAACTTTTCAAGGAGTAAAGAGTAGTAAATTTGCCACTTGAGCCTAAAAAATTTATAATATTATTTAATTTCCTCTCTGGATGTCCCAATTTTTTAAGAACTAATTTAATCCTTTTTAAATCAAAATTAATAGTTTTGTTGAAAAGCTTGTGATTAGCTAACTGCTTGTAAAGACTTATCGATTGAGACATTTGAGTCTTGTTTAGCTTGAGACTCCGCTTTTTTCAATAGAACATTTAATAACGTTCCAATAGTTGAATTTAAATATTGTCTTTCAACGACTAAATCAATACCACCATGATCTTTCACATATTCAGCTGTTTGAAATTGGTCGGGTAAAGTTTCTCGAACAGTGTCCTGTATTACTCTTCTTCCTGCGAAACCAATCGTAGCTTTTGGTTCTGCAATTAAGATATCCCCTAACATAGCCCATGAAGCAGTAACACCACCAGTTGTGGGATCAGTTAAAACTACAACGAAAGGAATATTTTTTCTTTTTAATTCATTTACTGCTAAAGCTGTTCGAGACATTTGCATTAACGCAATAGATGACTCCATCATTCGTTGTCCACCAGAACAACTGAAAAACACATATGGCATCTTATTTTCAATTGCATGTTGAGCGCCAGCTATAAAAGCTTCACCAGATGCTGCACCAAATGATCCACCGATAAATCTAAAATCTTGCGCTCCAACTACCATGTTAATTTTTTGAACTTTCCCCTTTGCGATTAGAATTGCATCATCTTGTCCAGTAAGTTTACGAGCTGCTTTCAATCGATCGATATATTTTTTTTTATCTTCAAAATTTAAAGGATCATCTTTTGGCAAAGGCGTCTCTATCAATTCAAATTCTTTGTTATCAAAAAAAGTTTCAAATCTTTCACGGCAGGTTAATTTGTGATGTGCTCCACATTTAGGACAGACCTTTTGACTGGCCTCCATATCCTCCTTATAAATTAAGTTTTTACATCCACATGTTGTCCAAAGATTTTCCTCTGTTTTTGAAGATTTTTTTTCAAAAAGTGATTTAATTTTTGGCTTAATAAATTTTGAGATCCAATTCATATAATTTTTCTTTTGAGATTGTACACAACTTTACCTAATTTTGTGACAGGATTTTGTCCCATTTTGAGTGAATTAGTTATTGTTTTACACAACATACTACCAACTACCAATCCATTGGCTGATTTAAGAGAAGAAATAGTCTTTTCTGTAATACCGAATCCTATTACCAGATTCTTTTTCGGGTTGACTCTTTTTATTGTATTGTAATTTTTAAGTATCTTTGTTGGAGAAACTTTTAACTTTCCACCAGTAGTTGACAGCATTGATATGTAATAAATCATATCGTGTGAGTCTTTAATGATTTTTTTCATTCTATCTTTAGAAGTAGTTGGTGAAAGAAGCTGTATAAAATTTATTGACTTGTTTTTGCATTTATTAGCAAAGCTTTTGTTTTCAGGATACGGAAGATCAACTATAATTAAGCCATCTACACCTGAAGACTTACAGCTTTTTAAAAAGTTATTTTCACCGTTTTGGTAAATTAAATTATAATATCCCATAAGAATAATTGGTTTATCAGAATTATTTTTTTTGAATTTTTTAACAATTTCAAAAACATCTTTTAATTTAATTCCATTTTTTAAAGCTCGATGTGAGCTACCTTGAATCTGTCCACCGTCAGCTATAGGCGTGTTATGTGGAAATCCCAGTTCAAGTATATCTGCATATTTAGATATTTTATCTAATATCTTAATAGAATTTTTTTTAGTGTTGTCCCCAGCTACTGTATAAGTAATTAAAGCCGGCCTTTTTTGTTTTTTACAATTATTAAAAGCTAGAGCTATTTTAGATTTCATCTTGTATATGATCCTAACTTTTGTTTTATGATATCTTTATCTTTAAGGCTATCCCCGCAAGAATTTACAATTATTACTTCAGAAGAACTTAATTTAGGTGCAAGCTTAATTGCTTCAGCAAAAGCATGCGATGGCTCAAGTGAAGGAGAAATATTTTCAATTTTTGATACCAACTGATAAGCTTTAAGTGCTTCTTCATCACTTGCAGAAGTGTATCTAGCTCTTTTTGCATCTTTCAAATAACAATGAAGAGGAGAAATTCCAGGGTAATCAAGTCCTGCAGATATTGACTCTGTCGAACCTATCTGACCTTCTTTGTCCTGTATCACATATTGTGCAGCTCCATGAAGAATACCAATTTTGGATCCATTCGTTAATGGTGCTGCATGAAGCTTACTATTTTTTGGTCCTCCAGCTTCTACCCCAATAAATTCAGCACGAGTATTCATGAATTCATTCCAAAAACCTGCAGCGGAACTTCCGCCCCCTACACAATTAATCAATTTCAATTTTTCAGGTATTTTTCCAAATTCTTCTTTAACTTGCTTCATTAATTCTCTTGAAATTTGAGCTGTACTCCATGCACAAATTTTAATAAATATATTAGGACCTACTGTTGAACCTACACACATATGTGTAGTGTCACAATTAGAAACCCAGTATCTCATACATTCGCTTACAGCGTCCACAAGAGTTTGACTTCCAGTAGTAACAGGAACTATTTCAGCACCATTTTTTCTTATAGCTTCCACGTTAGGTCTTTGTCTCTTAATATCTTTGGCGCCCATAAAAATTTTACATTTAAGACCAAATTTTTTAGCTGCCATTGAAAGCATTTTACCTGCGTATCCTGCGCCTGGTATCCCCCACAATCTGCCGAAGTCCGGCTCTTCGAGCTATTAAACAATGTACCGTTGCGTTATAAATTTTGTGAGCTCCACCATTAGCTTCAGATACTACTTTTGCGTAAATTTGAGCACCACCAAGTCTATCTGTTAGATTTTCTAATTTTATAAAAGGTGTGGGAGCACCTACATAAGATTTGAAGTAATGATCTCTTTCTTTAAGAAATTTTTTATCTTTTCTTAATTTTGTAAATAACTTTGTTAAATCGTCGATTGGTTTTTTAAGAGTTTCAGGAATAAAATTCCCACCAAATTTTCCACCATACATAAAATTTTTATCGTGTTGGTCAATTAGAGGAGTATTTTTTTTAATTTTCAAATTCATTAATTTTATTAATAAAACTTTTTATTTTATGGTGATCTTTGTAACCTAATTGCTCTTCTAAACTAGAGGATAAATCAAAAAAGTTAACCCCTAATTTGCTAATATTTTCCACATTATTTTCAGAGACAGACCCAGCTAATGCATATTTGTCTCCTTTTGGAATCTTACTAATGAGTTCTTTTGGAAATTTAATCGATTTTTCCATTCCTGGTGTATCAAACAATATTATATCTGCACTTTCATATTCTCTGTATTTATCAATATCTTTTTCTGTTTTTACTTTAATTGCTTTGATGACCTTTAATCCCATGCTTTTGATATCAGCAACTCTGGCTTTTGTCTCAGAGCCATGAAGTTGAATAAAATCAAAATTTCCAACTATGTTTTTTTTTATAAATTCATCATTAGGATTTACTGTTACGGCAACAAAAGAGGAATTTTTTTTGTTATAATCAGACAAAAACTTAATTTCTTCTAAATTGATATTACGAGGGGATTTTTCATAAAAAACAAATCCTAAGTAATTTACTTTAAGATCAATACAGAGCTGAACGTCTCTAGAGGGATTTAAACCGCAAATCTTAATTTTCATTATCTTAATTCTTTAGTAAGATTTTGAAGATTTTTTTTGATATTACCTTTAGTAATTGCTCTACCAATTACCAACCAATCAGATTTAACTTGCTTAGCTTCCATTGAACGTTTTTGGTCATAATTCCTCTTCCCTAGTTGTACACCAGGAGTAATAATTTCTTTTTTAAAAATTTTTCTTACAGCGGCTACTTCATACGGACTACAAACCAAGGCATCTAAGGCTGCTTTCTTAGCTAGTTTAGTTTGATGAATAACTAATTTTTTTACAGATTTGTTATATCCAATTAATTTTAAGTCTTGGCTGTCTAAAGAAGTCAAAGTTGTTACACCTATAATTTTTATTGATCCTGAAACTTTTTTAACAGCTTTTAATGCGGCCAAACCAGAAGAAATATGAACTGTGAGATAATTTATTTTTAAATCTTTTAATGTCTTAACTGTTGATACCATTGTATTTACTGTATCATTTAATTTTAAGTCTACGAAAATAGTTTTATTTTTTAATTTTGAAACAAACTTTCTCCCATTTTTTGAGTTCATAAATTCAAGTCCGAATTTATAACCAATTTTTATTTTAGATGATTGTGTTTGGCTTATAATCTTTTTTACTTTTGTCTTACTGGAAGTATCACAAGCTATAAATATTTTTAATCTTTTCATTCGTTAATCTTCTTTTTTAAATTTTTTGATGGTTTAAATCTTACCTTAATTCGCTCAGGTTTGTATATTAGTTCATTAGTTTTAGGATTTCGAGCATTATGATTTTCTCTTAACTTTTTACAATACCACCTACCAAGTTCACGTATTTCAATTGAATCTCCTTTTTTTAAAGCAGAAAAAATACTTTCTGAAAAAGAGTCTATAATATATTCTAATTCTAATTGATTTAGTTGAGAGTTCTTTTTTTTAAGCTGCTTTATAAGCTTTGCGCGTGACAATTATTTCTTTTTTTTATCCTTTTTACCGATAGCCTTTTCAAAAATTCCTTTAAGCGTGGCGCCTGATTTGGTTGCCCCTTCACCAAATTTTTCAATTAAAGATTTTTCCTCGTCTATTTGTGCAGCTTTAACGCTTAATTTAATTCTACGATTACTTAAATCTAATTCAGTTATCTTTGCGTCCAAGGCATTATCTTTTGAGAAAACTTCTGGTCTTGCATCGGCAGAGTCTTTAGCTAAATCAGCTTTTCTAATTGTTACAATAAGTTTCTTCTCACGATCAATAGCAACTTTTACACCAGTTTTTAAAACCTCGTGTATTCTAGTTGTTATAATGTCTCCAACTTTCTTTTTGTTGTCTTTAAACCAGTCTAGAGGATCTTTTTCAAGGGCTCTTTTGGAAAATCTAATTTTGTCATCTTTAATTTCCAAAATTTTAACATTTACAACATCATTTTTTTTATATTTTTTCAAATCATCAATATTTTCTTGATAAGAAATTTCTTTATAATGCAACATTCCAGATAATTTTGACTCCAGCAATTCACCAAAAATTGCTTTATCAGTTACATTATTAACTCTAATTTTTGCTTCTTTTCCCACTTGATCTTTTATTTTATCCCATGGGTTTTCTAAAGTTGCTTTGTAGGATAGAGATATTCTCTTTGTCTCTTTATCTATATTAACAATCTTAAATTTTATTTTTTGTGACACAGATAAAATCTTACTAGGTTTTATGTTTCTGTTCGTCCAATCTAATTCAGAGTTATGTATTAAACCTTCTACACCATCCTCTATTTTAACAAAGCAACCGTAATCCATCATTTTAGTCACTGTACCCTCGTAAAATTCTCCGACTTTGAATTTTTTTTCTATATTTTCGAAAGGATCTTCAGTTAAAGCTTTAATAGAAGCTGAAACCCTATTAGTTTTTTTGTCTATTTTAGTAATTTTTACTTTGAGTTTTTGTCCTATAGTAACTAAGTCAGACGGTTTTTTCACTCTTCCATGACTTAGGTCACTCACGTGTAATAGAGCATCTATTCCATTAATTTCTAAAAATATTCCCCAATCGGTAGTAGCTTTAACAACTGCATCATCTACAATATCACCTTCTTTAATATTTTTAAGAGCTTCAGTGATTTCTGCGCTTTTACTTTTCTCAAGCACTGCTCTTCTAGAAACACAAACGTTTCCTCTATTTTTATCTATTCTAGTTGCGATAACCTTGATTGGTGTATTCATTAAGTGGTCAATTTTTTTTAACGGTCTGACATCAATTTGTGAAGAAGGCATAAAACATGGTAAGCCCTCTACAGTTGCAACAAAACCACCTTTGACTTTTCCTGTAATATAACCTGTCATTTCCTCTTGCGTTTCAAAAACATTTTCCATTTTTTTCCACGCTTTCATTTTTCGTGCTTTGTCTCTTGAAATTACTATCTCACCTTTAAAACTTTCGATTCTTTCTAAGTAAACATCAATTTGTGAACCAACTTTTAATTTTTCAAATTCATTGTCATTTTTAAATTCCTCTACGGGTATCATCCCCTCCATCTTAGCCTTACAATCAACTACGATAAAATTTTTAGTGATTTCTGATACTGTAGCTTTTATGATTTGATTTTCTTTGAGTTTTCTATCTTTGAAATCTTGCTCTAACAAGCTTTGGAATTCCTTGTGAGCAGGGTTAGTATTTTTAATCTCTTCAGTAGCCATATTTTTCTTTAATTCTTTTTTCGACAACTTTTGACATTAGTTCAACCATGTCTTTAATATTAAGTTTATCGGACTGCACAATTACAGCATTTTTTGCTTGAGTCAAAGGGGAAATTTTACGTTTTTTATCCAAATTATCCCTAATTCTCATAGCTTTTTTAACATCTAATAGTTTTGTATTCTTATATCTCTTTTTTAATTCTTTAAATCTTCTCAACGCAGCAACATTTAGATTACATTTGAAAAAAAATTTTATATCGGCATTTGGTAAAATTTTTGTTTGAATATCACGACCTTCAATAACAACTTTATTATATTTTCTTGCAAATTTTCTCTGAAAAAGCTTAAGAATATTTCGTATCTTTTGTTGTTTAGCAATAATTGATGAGTGCTCTGAAATTTCAGGTAAGTGTAGATTCTTATTATTTAATTTTGATAAATTTAAGTTTTTAAAACATTTTTTTAAAAAAGGAATTTTATTTTTAGGTTTATGTTTAATTAGTTTGTAGCTTGCATATCTATATAAAAGACCCGATGATAAAAATTTCATTTTATATTTTTTAGCAATAATTTTTGCGCCTGTGGTTTTGCCGCTTGCAGCCGAACCGTCTGCTGCAATAATAAGTTTATGATATTTTTTTAATTTCAAATTTTGCTCCTAATTTTTTCATTATATTTAAAAAAGACGGTGATGATGTATAAACAGTCTCAAAATTTTTAATCTTAGCTTTTGCGCCGGTCAATGAAGCTAAAACAAATGCTGACATACATATTCTGTGATCACCTAAATTTGGCACATCTATCTGTTTGTCACTTGCATCAATTAATCCTTTGCCGTTGACGATAAATTTATCTCTATATATTTTAGATGTAATACCTATTTGTTTTAGAACTTTTTGCATTTCCATAATCCTATTACTTTCTTTGTTAGCTAAGTCTCCAATTCCTGTAAATGTTGAAGTTCCTTTAATTAATGCAGCTATTACAAATAGAATTGGGTATTCATCAGTTGTATTAACATAATAATTTTTTGATGCAAAAATGGGTTTTAATTTACAATGTTTTATTATGATATCACCACGTAATTCATTATTATTTTTTTTTACATTAATAAATTTTATCTTAGCGCCTTGAGACTTTAAAAGTCGATAAAACCCAGTTCTAGTTGGGTTGATCCCGACATTTCTTATTTTTAGTCTTGAATTTTTATTTAATAATGTAAGTGCAGAAAAAAAAGCAGCTGATGATGGATCGTTAGGAACTTTAATTTCTATTGGGTTTAAATAATTCTTACCAAATATTTGTATTGTTTTATTTTTATTAATTTTTATCTTAATAGATTGATTATTTCCCTTTAAAATATTTTCAGTATGATCTCGGCTCTTTTGATTTTCAATTATAGTTGTATTTCCATAAGAATTTAAACCTGCAAACATTACAGCACTTTTTAATTGTGCAGATATACCTGCTTTATATTTTATTCCTACTGGCATATTAGAAGATATTAATTTAAGCGGAAATTTAAATTTATTTTTAGGTAAAAAAGTAGCTCCAAATTTTTCCATAAGATCAATCAAGCCTTTCATATTTCTTTTATTTAGTGAATGATCCCCGCTAACAAAAGCTTGTATATTTGGTGTAGTTGATAGAATACCTATTAAGAGTCTAGCCAAAGTTCCAGAATTATTAAATATTAATTTACCATTTTTTTTTAAACGAAGAGACCCCAAACCGTTGCCATAAATTACATATTTTTTCTTTTTTAATTTTTTTATTTTAACGCCAAGTTTCTTTAAACAATTAATTGTAGAAATAACGTCATCAGACTCCAAAATATTGTCAGCTTTAGAAATATTCTGACTTATTGCTCCAATTAAAAAACTTCTTATTGAAATAGATTTATCGGGGTCGACTTCTATAATTTTATTGAATGAAAGTATTTTTTTATTTACTAATAAATTAAATTTTTTAGTAGCCATTTGGATTAAGAAAACTGATTTCCAAAATAGTGCTCTATCGCTTTTGAAGATTTTAATAGATCCCTTGATGTACCCTCCGCAATTACTGTTTGTTCACCCAAAACATAGCTTCTGTCAGTAATATCAAATAAATTTTTTACATTATGGTCTGTTACCAAAATTGCAGTTCCATTTGATTGAATTTTTAAAATATATTTTTGAATATCTTGAACAACCAAAGGATCTAAAGCTGCTAAAGGCTCATCTAATAATACAATTTTTGGTTTATTGATCATTAATCTTGCCATCATCAATCTTCTTATTTCTCCTCCAGATAAGACAGAGGCATTAAGAGACCTTAAGTGTTGCAAATTAAATTCATCTAATAACTTTTCAGTAATAGCTTTTTGGTTTTCTGCTCCTTTTAAGGATATTTGAGCTATTCCTAATATGTTATCGTAAACACTCATGTTGAAAACACTTCTTTGTTGAGGCAAGTAACCTAATCCTTCATCCGACCTAAGATGAATAGGAATTTGCTCTATTGATTTGTTATTTAGAAAAATTTTTCCATCATCTACATTTTGTTCTCCGATACACATTGAAAAGAGAGTAGTTTTACCGCATCCATTAGGGCCTAATATACCAACGCACTCACCTGGAAAAACTTTTATCGATAACCTTTTTAATATAGGCCTTCCATCAAAAGCTTTACTTACATTCCTTACCTCAAAAACAGGTTTATCTTTTTTAAATTTTAATATTCGAAATCCTTTTTTCATTTTAAGTTAAGATTTGTATTAATTTTACCATTTTTCTTTGACTTGATATTTAAATTTTGGTTTTTAATATCAAAAAGTAATTCTTCAGCATACAATGAACCTTTTGCATCATTTACTATAACATTTTCGGATATTTTTAAAAAATTATTTTTATTTGAATACTCAGCCTTTTGAGCGTATAGCTTGCTTCCTTGATAAATAGCCTCAACATTCACATAAAATTCCATGTCTAGAGTTTTATTATTATATAGACCCTTTTCAGCAAAAATATTTAATTCGGTTCCGTCTTTAAAATAAAAAATTGCTTTTACACCCTCCATATCTACATATTCTTTATTTATTCTATCGCTGTAAGCTTTTTTCGATCTGAGGATATATCTATTTCCAGAAAAATCTAATCCTGAATATTCAATATTTTCGAAAACATCAATATTTTCTCCGTATTTAGCAAGCTCTTCATTTATTTCCTGAGCAGATTGTTTAATCACAATTTGGTCATTTGTGTTCTTACTAATTTTATAGGTGTAAATAATAATTGATAAACCTAAAATGAATAATGTTAACTGGATTATTCTAAGTCTTTTCTTTCTTTTCGTTATCATTTTATCCCATCTTTTAAAAGAAAATGAATATGAATTATTCCTCTTAGCTTTTTTTTATTTTTTTTAAAATCTTTGTCTGAAACAACTAACAAGCTTGTTATTTTCCTTTCATTCATAATAGCCAAAGCCTTAGATGCAGGCATATTCTCATTAACTACCAAAGGTTTTCCAGTAAACTTTTTAAGTTCACCGTTAGTTTTAAAACTTTTTAGTTCCCTCCTCAAGTCACCATCAGTAACCAAACCGTTTATGTATTTGTTTTTTTCAATAACAATTATACCTAGTTTTTTTTGATTCATAATCTTAATTGCTTCTTTAAAAGTTTTTTTATGATTAATAACTGGCATTTTTTTTCCAGTAACCATTATATCTTTTGCAAGTAAAAGCGAATTTCCAATGTTTCCACCAGGATGAAAAACTTTAAATTTTTCTTTTGAAAAACGCTTAATATTCATCACGGTTGTTGCCAAACAATCACCCAACAATAGCGTTATTGATGTACTTGATGTAGGAACCATTCCAGTCACATCAGCTTCTTTTACTTTCGGTAAAATCAATTTAACGTCACTTGCCTTAAGTAAAATACTATCTGGTTTTGATGCTGCGCCTATAATTTTGATACGATATCTATTAGCGTATCTTAACATATTATTTAATTCAGATGTATTTCCCGAATATGAAAAAATAATTAGTATATCCCTTTTTTCTATTTGACCCATGTCACCATGAAGCGCTTGAGCTGGATCACAAAAAAAACTTGGAATACCAACGCTGGAAAAAGTTGCTGATATCTTTCTAGCTATTAAACCTGATTTTCCGATACCCGCTAAAATAACTTTTCCCTTACAATTTAAGATAAGATCTACAGCTTCAACAAAAGATTTATTTAAAACTTTACTTATTTTTTTGAGCTCATTAATTTGACTGGTTGCAGACTTTTTTGCTATTGATAAATAATCTTTTTTATTCATTAATGTTCAAATATATCAAATTTAAATCCATTTTGATCTAGAGCTACCCTTGTATCCAAAAATTTAAGGCATTCATTAAAAATATTCATTCTATTTTCTCGAATAAGCATTTTTTCTAGTTCATTTTTAATTTTATGTAAGTAAATAACATCATTCGCAGCATACTCTAGTTGTTTATCTGATAGTTCATTAATATCTTTATTCCAGTCACTACTTCCTTGTCTTTTATCTAATGATTTATTACAAAATTCTTGTACAAGATTTTTCAATCCGTGACTATCCGTATAAGTTCTTACAATTTTAGATGCAATTTTAGTATCAAATATATTTTTGATTTTACATTTTAGAAAAAATTCTAAAGCGCTTTTATCAAATCTCAAAAAATGACCAATTTTTAAAATTTTTTCGTTTTCAAGAATTGAAACTAAATTTGGAGCTTCATAATTATTTTTATTAGGTTGTATTATATAAACATTCCCATTTTCATCACAAATTTGTATTAAACTTAATTTGTCTCTTTCTGGTATCTGCAAACCTGTTGCTTCCGTATCTAATGAGATACTATTTTTAAATGAATTAGCAATTTCAGAAGTTATGTCCTCTTTTAACTTAATTATTTTCATATATAACATTCTAAATACCATGAAAAATCAAATTTGCACAATTTTAGGTGGTGGTGGTTTTATAGGGAGATATCTTGTTCGAAATTTGACCAAGAAAAACTACAGATGCATTATTTCTACAAGAAAAGCCTTCCAAAAAGGTTATCTGAAAACTCAAGCTACACCAGGAGCAATCGAATTAATTGATTGGAATCCAAATAATTTTTCAGGATTAAAAGAAGCTATTAAAAATTCAGACGTTGTTATCAATTTAATCGGTATTCTCTATGAAACGAGAAAGCAAAAATTTTATAACATTCATACAAATATACCAGATGCTGTTGCTAAAATTTGTGCAGAGTCTGATGTTAAAAAATTTATTCACGTTTCAGCCATTGGTGCTAACGAAAATTCAAAATCTCTTTATCAAAAATCAAAATACCAAGGTGAAGCCAAAGCTATGAATAATTTTAAAAATACTGTGATATTAAGACCTAGTGTTGTTTGTGGAACCGAAGATAATTTTACAAATCTTTTTTCAAAATTAAGTATTTTGCCTGTCATTCCAGTTGTTGGAATAAATTATAAATTTCAACCTGTTTTAGTTGATGACGTTGCCGATGCTATCGTTAAAGCCATTGAGCTTAAAGGTAACGAAGGAAAAATTTATGAAATCGGTGGACCAAAAGTAATTAGCTTTGGCGATATGGTTAAATTAATTTTAAAGACAATAAATAAAAAAAGATTTGTGGTACCCATGCCTATGCCAATCGCCAAAATTCAAAGTACAATTACCGATCTTTTACCTTTTCCTCCAATTTTAACGAAAGATCAGTGTGAGATTTTATCAGAAGCTGACAACGTTGTCTCCGATAACAATCTTACTTTTAAAGATCTAAACATTAAACCCTCAGATGTAGAAGAGGAAATGAAGAAATGGCTATGGAGATATAAAGACGGGGGTCAATTTGCAAAAACATAAATGAAAAGTATGACTTTATTATCAGGGTATATATATCTTGCTTTAGCGATTATCACAGGAATTGCCTCAAATGGTTTTTTAAAAACAACTGAGGGATTTTCAAAAATAAGCCCAACAATTTTTTGTGTTACAAGTATTGTGGTTTGTTTATTTTGCATTTCAAAAGCAATGACAATAATTCCAGTTGGCTTTACTTACGCAACTTATGGCGCTCTAACTATAACTGCAGTAACTTTATTTGGAATATTTAAATATAATCAAACACCAAACACTTATGGAACTATTGGCTTAATATTAATTGTAATTGGAGTAGTTTTGTTAAATCTTTTCGGTAAAGTAAAATAAAAAACCTCTGATTTTTTAGTTCAGAGGCTTTTTAAATTTTTTTGCAAACTAATTATTTAAAGATGTAGCGATAGGCTCTTTATTTTTGTTGGCCCTTTTTTCAGCAATTTTTTTCTCAATACTAGCTATCTTCAGATCAATCTTTGATAGTTTATTCTGTTTAGCACTTATCTTATATTTAAGCTTATCGATTGATTTTAGTATTTTCTTCTTCTTCTTTTCATTTTTTTTCAATTTTTTTTTCATATTATTCCTCCAAAGGAAAAAATTTAAAATAATTTTTAAAATTTTACAAATTAATATTGAAAAATTGATTAAACTAAAAGTTGAAAAAATTTAGATGAACTTACGGAACTAATAAATTTATAAATCTGTCTGTTTTTTGGATTTCAAGACTGTTTACGTATCCACAATTTTCACCATCAACCTGAGATAGAACTTTATTGTTAACACCATTTATTTTTAATCTGTTCAATTCTTTTTTAATCACACTTTTTGCAGGAGTTAAGTCACCTTTGGTTAAAATCAACCAAACATAATAAAGCAATTTTATTCTGGTCAGGTCTTTAAATATGTAAGCCACTATCCTGTTTTCAAATATATTTGTATCGTTTGTTATAGAATGGGGTCCAGCATAGTATTTTGAATTAGTACATAAAATCCAATCAGCCATAATTTTTTCATTATCTACCTCAACCTCCATTTTATTATTTTTTAAAAATAAAAAATGCTGAAAACCTTTTAACGCGAAAATTACTTTTCCAAGATACTTTTTAATATTAGTATTTATGGACTCAACAATTCGAGAGTCAAAACCTACACCAGCCATCAAGAAAAAGTACTTATCATTTATTTTTGCTAATGAAATTTTCTTATGATTATCTGATACAAGGACGTTGTAAATCTCCTCCGCCTTTTTCTTAATTTGAGTTTCTATTTGTAAAATATTTGCAGTGCCAGCAG
>CACIWE010000016.1 GCA_902590285.1 uncultured Pelagibacteraceae bacterium
TGAATTGTTTTATTGGCAATGCATCAAAAAATTCATTACCAAAAAATATAATTGGACCTTTTTTTAGTTTGTCAAAATTATCTATCCATTTTACGCCTTTATCTAAAATATTTTTTTTTTGAATTTTTTTTAAATAAATACTTTTTTCAAATAAAAACAATTTTTTTACAGAATTAAATTCTGGAAATTTTTTAAAAGTTCGTAATAGAATTTTTGTTAAGCTTCCATCTCCAGGACCGAGCTCTACAATATTTAGATTTTTAGGCTTTCCAAATGTTTCCCAGCAAGAGATCATCCATATCGCAATAATTTCTGAAAATATATTTGATATCTTTGGTGAAGTAACAAAGTCACCCTCTTTACCAAAAGGAATTTTTGAATTGTAGTACCCTAACTTTTTGTCATAAAGAACATTACTAAAAAACTTATCAATTGGGATAACTTTAGATTTTTTAAAAAAAACTTTTTCTGTTTTCATCTTTTTTTAAAATTTTTAAAATTATAAATCCTGATAAAATCATAAAAAAACTTAAAATTGTTCCCATACTAAAAGTGCTTAACACATAACCTATTTGTGTGTCTGGCTCTCTAAAAAACTCAGATATTATTCTAAAAATTCCATAACAAATTAAAAATAACGAGGAACAAACACCTAACTTATATTCTTTTTTAAAAATTAATATATTTAATATAAAAAATAAGAGTAAGCCTTCAAGTGTAGCCTCATATAATTGAGAGGGATGCCTAGGCAACATATCTATAGTTGGAAAAACTACACTCCACGAGACATCAGTTACTTTTCCAAATAGCTCTCCATTTATAAAATTTGCTATACGTCCTAAAAAAATACCAATGGGGGAAACACAAGCAACGATATCTAATAAAAAAAAAGTTGGAATATTTTTTTTTAATGAAAAAAAATACGTCCCAAAAATTATTCCTATCAATGCTCCATGAAAAGACATTCCTCCTTCCCAAACTTTTATTATATCTAGAGGATTTGAAAGATAGTATTCTAAATTATAAAATATTATATAACCAACTCTCCCCCCAAGGATCATAGATATGATTACATAAGAGATAAAGTCATCAAAATCTTTAATGTTAAATTTTAAATCAAAATTTTTTAAAACGTGATTTATTAATTTTTTTCCAAACCACCATCCTATTAAGATCCCAAAGATATATGCAAGTGAGTACCATCTAATAGCTATAAACCCAAAATCTAATAAAACAGGGTTTAAATTATGGATGTACATAATTTCTTATATCATATTTGAAATTAAGTTGTTCATCAAATAAGATACAATATGAGCAATTCAGAAAAAATTTTAAAATCTTTATCTAGTTTAATTGAAAATGGTATTTTGACCTCAAAAGATATAAAAAAAGAAATAACCACAGATCTTAAATTTAAAAAAGATAAAATAGTCAATAAACTTGAGCTTGTTTCCAGGGAGGAGTTTGAAGTTTTAAAGAAAATTGTGCAAAAACAAGACTCTCAAATTAAAAAATTAATTAAAATAAAATCTAAAAAGGCAAAGAAATCTTAACTTGCAAACCGTTATACTTGCTACGACCTAGTTGAATATTTCCACCATGAGAATTAATTATATCTTCTACAATAGCAAGACCTAATCCTACTCCGGATTGATTTAAACTCCTACTTTTGTCTAACCTAAAAAATGGTTTAAAAACATTTTTATATTGATCCTCTGGAATGCCAGGCCCATCATCTTCAATTACAATTGATACTCGTTTATTTCCTTTTTGAATATCTATGTAGACGTTGTCACCGTAATTTAAACCATTTTGAATTATATTTTCAAATGATCTTTTAAGTGCAGTAAGTCGACCCTCTAACTTTATTGTATTATCTGCCTCTTTTAAAAAAATCTTATTATTATTAAAGTCTTTTTTAATTGATTTCAAAAGATCATTTAAATTAATAGTACTTGTACTCTCTTGTGATTGAGTTTTTGCAAATTGAAGATAGTCATTTAGCATTTTTTCCATCTCGTCAATATCTTTGCTCATTTTCTCTGTTAAATCTTTTTGTTTTAACATCGCTAGCTGTAATTTTAGACGAGTTAAAGGAGTTCTTAAATCGTGACTAATCCCCGAGAGCATTTCAGCCCTTTGATTCAGGTGACGATTAATTCTTTTTGCCATCCGATCAAATTCAAAAGCTGCTTTTCTAATTTCTAGCGATCCTGAAGCTCTAAAATTATTTACATAATCTCCTTTACCAAATCTTTCAGCAGCTTTTGCTAATTTCACAAGAGGTTTAGTCTGATTTTTTAAAAATATTAAAGCGATAATAATTAATACTATAGAGGGCAATGTGGTCCACAAAACGAAAAGTCTAACTGATGATGTTGATACCATTTCTTTAGGAACCAAGAATTCAATTACGTCATCTCCTGAGCGAATTTTTATCTCTACAGCGTTTTTAAATTTATATGTATTAAACCAGTAATTATTATTACCAAAAATTGATTTCAATTCTCTTCGTGACTTTATCGGCATATAAAATTACTTTACCATCAACATTTCGTGCCGCTCGTCCTATCGTTTGTATTAAAGAAGTTTCAGATCTTAAAAAACCTTCTTTATCAGCATCTAATATTGCTACTAAAGCGCATTCAGGAATATCTAATCCCTCTCGCAATAAGTTTATACCGACAAGAATATCAAATACCCCCATTCTTAAATCTCTAATGATTTCAATTCTTTCAAGAGTATCAATATCGGAGTGCATGTATCTTACTTTAAGACCATTTTCGTGAAGATATTCAGTAAGATCTTCTGCCATCTTTTTAGTAAGTGTTGTGGCAAGAACTCTATATCCTTTTTTTACAATTTCTTTTGCTTCATGCATCAGGTCATCCACCTGAGTTTTGGCTGGTCTTATTTCTACTGGCGGATCTATTAAACCTGTTGGTCTAATAATTTGGTCAATGTATTTATTGCTAGTTTGTTTTAGTTCCCATGGTCCCGGGGTAGCGGACACGAAAACAGTTTGTGTTCTCATTAAATCCCACTCTTCAAACTTTAAAGGTCTATTATCCATACAAGATGGTAGTCTAAATCCATATTCGGCTAATGTACTTTTCCTTGTGCGGTCTCCTTTATACATTCCATTTAATTGAGGTATAGTTACATGACTTTCATCTACAAATATAATTGCGTTATCTGGAAAATATTCAAATAGAGTAGGCGGAGGTTCTCCAGCTCTTCTTCCAGACAAAAATCTTGAGTAATTTTCGATGCCTGCACAAGTTCCGGTAGCTTCAATCATTTCTAAATCAAATTTAGTTCTTTCCCTTAGTCGCTGTTCTTCTAAAAGTTTATTATTTTCTCTGTGTTTTTTTAATGTTTCAGCTAATTCAGATTTTATTTTTCTTATGGCTTGTTCGATAGTTGGTTTAGGAGTTATGTAGTGGCTATTAGCATAAACTTTTATAATAGAATAATCGTTTGTCTTATCACCAGTTAGTGGGTCAAATTCTTCAATTTTTTCTAATTTATTAAAATTAAAACTTATTCTCCAAGCTCTATCTTCTAAATGTGATGGAAAGATTTCTAAATTTTCTCCTCTTACCCTAAAAGTTCCTCTAAAAAAATTTTGATCATTTCTTTTGTACTGTAAATTTATAAAAGCTCTAATTAAATCATCTCTTTCATACTCATAATTTTTTTTTAGAGTAATTGTCATTTTTGAATAGGCCTCTACTGAACCTAAACCATAAATACATGATACACTGGCTACAATAATTACATCATCTCTTTCCAGCAACGATCTAGTCGCGGAATGCCTCATACGATCTATTTGTTCATTTATTGAAGCTTCTTTTTCTATATAAGTGTCTGATCTTGGTACATATGCTTCTGGAGTGTAGTAATCGTAATATGACACAAAATATTCTACAGCATTATCTGGGAAAAAACTTTTAAACTCTCCGTACAATTGTGCCGCCAAAGTTTTATTGGGCGCTAAAATTAGAGCTGGCCTATTAGCCTTTTCGATAACTTTTGCCATTGTAAAAGTTTTTCCCGATCCAGTAACTCCCAAAAGAACTTGTTCTTGTTTGTTTTCTTTTAAGTTTTTTAATATTTGCTTTATAGCCTCTGGTTGGTCACCGCTAGGTTGAAAATCACTTTTGATTTTAAAGTTAATACCTCCCTCTAGCTTATTAATTTTTTTTGAGTTATTAACTTCTAGATCAGCTAATTTTTCTTGATAAGTATTTTGCATTTTGTGTTAATAATAAATTAATTATATTATAAATTTCAATGAGCATAGTTTCCAATAGTTTAAAACGTATAAAACCGTCACCTACAATAGCAGTTACCTCAAAAGCCAGAGAAATGAGAGCTGCTGGAAGGGATGTTATAGGTTTAGGCGCTGGAGAGCCTGATTTTGATACTCCAGATAATATTAAAGAAGCAGCAATAGAAGCTATTAAAAAAGGCGATACAAAATATACTGCAGTGGATGGAACCCCTGCGTTAAAAAAAGCAATCCAAGCAAAATTTTCCAGAGAAAATGATTTATCATACGAGCTTGATCAAATTTCAGTTGGAACTGGTGGAAAGCAAGTTTTATATAACGCTTTTATGGCAACTATAAATAAAGGTGACGAGGTAATTATTCCAGCTCCTTATTGGGTCTCTTATCCTGATATTGTTTTGTTAGCTGGGGGAAAACCTAAAATAATCAAATGCGATGAAAAAAATAATTTTAAATTAACACCGGAAAAATTAAAAAAGGCAGTTTCAAAGAAAACAAAGTGGATAATTATAAACTCTCCATCTAACCCCACAGGCTCTGGTTACACCAAAAATGAGATAATAGCTTTATCGAAGATTTTAATGAAATATAAAAATTTATATATTTTAAGCGATGACATTTACGAACATATTACTTATGATGATTTTAAATTTTTTACAATTGCACAAATTGAAAAATTAAAAAGCAGAACTTTAACCATGAATGGAGTGAGTAAATCTTATTCAATGACTGGTTGGAGGATAGGTTATGCTGCGGGCCCAAAAGAAATTATTAAAGCGATGGCTAAAATTCAATCCCAATCAACTAGTAATCCTACATCTATAAGTCAAGCAGCTGCGGTAGAAGCTTTGAACGGAACACAAGACTTTATTTCAGAAAGATCAAATTCTTTTAAAGAAAGAAGAAATTTTGTTGTTGATAGTTTAAATAACATTAAAGGTATAAGCTGTTTAAGTCCTGAAGGAGCTTTTTATGTTTTTCCTAATTGCAAAAAATTACTGAACAACAAAACTAAATTAAAAACTGACAAAGACTTTGTGGAAAAGTTATTGGAAAAAGCTGAGGTAGCCGTAGTTCAAGGCTCTGCTTTTGGTTTAGAAGGTTACTTTAGAATATCTTATGCCACATCAATGGATAATTTAAAGAAAGCAATGGAAAGAATTAAATCTTTTTGTAATAGCCTTAATTAGACTCAGATAAATATTTTTCAGCCTCAAGTGCAGACATACAGCCCATTCCAGCAGCTGTAACAGCTTGTCTGAAAATTTTGTCCTTTACATCACCCGCCGCAAATACTCCTGGAATATTTGTAGCCGTCGAGTCAGGTTGAGTTATAAGATATCCTTCTTTATCCATTTTTAATTGATCTTTGAACAAAGATGTTGCTGGATCATGACCTATAGCAATAAATAAACCTTCAACTTTAAGATCTTTAACTTTATTATCTTTTACATTTTTAATTTTTAATGCATTCACAGTTTTTGGCTCTTTAGTGCCAATAACATCTTCTACAACTGAATCCCAAATAATTTCTATTTTCTTATTAGATTTTAATTTTGCTTGAAGCATTTTTTCTGCCCTTAGTTCATTTCTCCTATGTATTAAATAAACCTTTGAAGCAAATTTAGTAAGGAACATTGCTTCTTCAACAGCGGCATTTCCTCCACCAACTACAGCTACTTCTTTTTCTTTAAAGAAAAACCCGTCACACGTAGCGCATGCTGAAACTCCAAATCCTCTAAACTCTTGTTCAGATTTTAGATTTAACCATCTTGCTTGCGCTCCTGTTGAAATTATAAAACTATCTGCAGTGTAAACCTGACCACTATCACCTGTTGCTGTGAAAGGTTTGTTTGTTAAGTCAACTTTACTTATATGATCTTGTATCATCTCTGTGCCCACAGCTTCTGCTTGGCCTTTCATTTCGTCCATTAGCCATGGCCCCTGAATCACTTTTGAGTATCCAGGGTAATTTTCAACATCTGTAGTGGTAGTTAATTGTCCTCCGGGTTGAGAACCATGAATAAGTATTGGTTTAAGCATAGCTCTGGCCGCATAAATAGCTGCTGTATAGCCAGCAGGACCAGATCCAAGAATTAACACTTTTGTATGTTTTGTTGGCTTATTATTCATTGTGTAAAGGTATATAGTAACTAATGTTAGAATTAAAAGCACTTCTTTTAACGCAAGGTATGCACGGTATGATAAGCCAAGTAGAGGGATTAGCTAAAGCCTTAGACCTAAGTTATAAACACCAAAAAATTGAATTAAAATCTTTTTGGAATATGATTCCTCCAAAATTTTCTCCTATTTCAGAAAATTTGGTAAAAAATAAATTCGTGTGTGATTGCAAAGTGATTATATCATGTGGAAGAAAAAGCGTAATACCGTCAGTAGCTTTAAAAAAAAGATTTGGAAATCAAATTTTTAACATACATATACAAGATCCAAAAATATCATTTAAATATTTTGATTTAATTGTCAGTCCGGATCATGACAATTTAAAAGGTGAAAATATAATTAATACTACAGGTGCCATTCATTATTTAACTAAAAAAGAAATTACGGATAACTCTCAGTATTTAGGAATTGAAAAAGATAAGAGAAGAGAATTGGTCGCTTTTATTATTGGAGGTCCCAATAAATATTATAAGTATTCTGAAAAACAAATTCATGAGCTTTTTAATAAAGTAAAAACGTTGTTCACCCCAGATAAATTTAAAATTATTGTTATTCCTTCTTATAGAACACCCGAAAATATTTTAAAAAAAGCTTTTAACACCTTTAACGTTGATCATCACGTGGTTAAAACTATTGATAAAAAAGCTTATCTCTCTGCATTAGCAATTTCTAATTACATTGTTGTTACATGCGACTCTACGTCAATGATTTCAGAGGCAGCTATGACTGGCAAACCAGTTTATATAGCAATGATGAGCTCTTTAAAACCTACAGGAAGGTTTAAAAAATTTTATTCACAATTAAGAGATTTAGGTATAACAAGAGAATTAGAAAACACCGTTGAAAGTTGGAGTTACAATAAATTGAATGAAGTGAATAGAATAGCTCCATTAGTAAAAACAAAAATGAAAAAAAATGGAATTATTTAAATCTTTAGAAACAAGAACAAAATTATTTAGTGATCCATTCAAACACTTTGAAATTAATGAGCCATTAACACAAAATGCTATAGATGAGATATGTAGTGCTGATATAGCTGACCCAAGAAAACAAAATTTGAACTATGACGGAACAAGAGCTCTTGATGGTGGAGAAGGAGCTTTTCGAGCTGGAATTAAAGATGGAGGTAAAGCGAAAAAACTTAGATGTTATGTTACTAAAGAAAACTCTAGTCAGTTTCCTAACTTAACAAAATTTATTGAAGAATTGCGATCCCCTGAAGTTTATAAAAAGATAGGTTCACTTATTGGAAAAGATTTAAGTAATTCTTTTGTAAGATTAGAGGTAATATGTGACCGTGAAGGCTTTTGGTTAAAACCTCACTGTGATATTAAAGAAAAATTAATGTCTTCAATAGTTTTTGTTAATTTATATAATGAGTCAGAAAATCTAGGAACAGATTTTTATGATGCAAAACTAAATAAAATAAAGACTGTTCCTTACAAACATAATTATGGTTATTTTTTTACAAGCGGACCAAACACGTGGCATGGAATGGAAAAAAAAGAGATTAAAAAAGAGAGAAGGTGTATTCAAATAAACTATGTTACTTTTGAGACTGATTGGAAAGTAAAAAGTTAAATATCTTGCAAAGACGTTACACTTATATTTCTTGATTTTAAAGATTTTATACCTTCCAAACAAACCTTTGCCGTTGACATATTAGTACAATATGGAACTTTATTAGCTAGAGTAGCTCTTCTCAAAGCTACCGCATCACTTAGTTGAGTTTCACTATTTCCACCTCCAGTATTTATAACTAAAGCTATCTTTTTGGCGTTAAGAACATCTACAATATGAGGAGAGCCCTGATTAACTTTATTTATTTTTTTACATTGAATCCCATGTTGATTTATATAATCAGCAGTTCCGCCAGTCCCGCAAAGTTTAAAATTTAATTTAATTAATTGTTTTGCTAGTTCTACTCCCTCTTTTTTATGGCTATTTTTTAAAGAGATAAAAGCTAAGCCTTTTTTAGGAAGAGAATTTGATGCTGCGATTTGACTTTTAGCAAAAGCCATCCCAAAATTTTTATCAAAACCCATTACCTCACCTGTAGACTTCATTTCTGGACCAAGTAAAAGATCGCTGTTTGGAAATTTATTGAATGGAAACACTGCTTCTTTAACTGCAAACATGTTTTTCGTTTTACTTTTTAAGTTGAAATTAGTTAATTTTTCACCAGCCATTACTCTTGATGCTATCTTAGCAAGGGGTAAATTTTTTGCTTTTGAAACAAACGGAACAGTTCTACTAGCCCTTGGGTTTACCTCTATTACATAAATTTTGTCATTTTTAATTGCGTATTGAACGTTCATGAATCCTTTTACTTTAAGCGCTAGAGCTAATTTTATAGTTTGATTTTCAATTTCTTTTATTAAAAAAGGTTTAATTGATACTGGTGGCAGACTACATGCTGAGTCACCCGAGTGAATTCCAGCTTCTTCTATATGTTGCATAATACCAGCTACGAAAACCTTTTTTCCATCTGAAATTGCATCAACATCAACTTCCATTGCACTGTCAATAAACTTATCAATCAAAATCGGATTTTTTTCAGCAACTTTAAACGCTTCTTTAACAAAGTTCTTAAGCTGACTTTTTTCATGGACTATTTCCATAGCTCTGCCGCCTAGTACATATGAAGGCCTTACTATTAAAGGTAAACCTATTTTATCAGCTATATTAATTGCTTGAGGAAAAGTTTTCGCTATACCGCTTTCAGCTTGATTTAAATTTAACTTGTTTAAAAGGTTTCTAAATCTATCTCTATCCTCAGCAAGATCAATCGATGAATATTGAGTTCCTAAAATTGGAAGCTTGTTTTCGTGTAAAAATTTTGCAAGTTTTATAGGAGTTTGACCCCCGAATTGAGTGATCACACCTTTGACGTTACCTTTTGATTTTTCATTTTTAATAATATTAAAAACATATTCATCTATCAAAGGCTCAAAATATAATCTGTCACTCGTGTCGTAATCTGTTGATACTGTTTCTGGATTACAATTAATCATAATTGTTTCATATTTAGCCTCTTTGAGAGCAAAACTTGCTTGGCAACAGCAATAATCAAACTCGATACCTTGGCCAATTCTGTTAGGGCCTCCGCCAAGTATTATAATTTTATTTCTACCAGAAGGATCAGACTCACATTCTGTGTAAGACGAGAAATTTCTTTGATAAGTAGAATACATATATGGAGTAAAAGATTTAAATTCTGCAGCACAAGTATCTACTTTTTTATAAACAGGTAAAACTTTTAACACAGTCCTTTTCTTTCTGATTAATGCTTCTGAAACTTTTGTAAGCTCAGATAGTTTTTTATCAGAAAAACCGATTGATTTTATATAATTAAATTCATTGAAAGTTTTAGGAAGACCTTTTTTCTTTATTTTGATTTCATTATCTACGATTTCTTTAATTTGATTTAAAAACCAAGGGTCAATTTTTGAGAGTTTATGTATTTTATTTAAATTTATTTTTTTTCTAATTGCCTCTGCCACGAGTAAAATTTTATTTGGAATATTCTCTTTTAGTTTTTTTTCTATTTTATTTTTATTAAGATTAAACATTTGATCTAAACCCGAAAAACCTGTCTCCAAAGAAACCAAAGCTTTTTGTAATGACTCTTTAAAGTTTCTGCCTATTGCCATTGCCTCACCTACAGATTTCATTGACGTACCTAAAATTGCAGTTGAGGTTGAGAATTTCTCAAAGGTAAATCTTGGGATTTTAGTGACCACGTAGTCTATTGTAGGCTCAAAAGATGCAGGCGTAACTTTTGTAATTTCATTTTTTAGTTCGTCTAAAGTGTATCCTACAGCTAACTTCGCTGCTACTTTTGCTATTGGAAATCCAGTGGCCTTAGAAGCTAGCGCTGATGATCTTGAAACCCTAGGGTTCATCTCAATGATTACCATTCTTCCATTTTTTGGATTTATTGCGAATTGAACATTTGACCCTCCTGTTTCCACACCAATTTTTCTCAGGCAAGCTATAGAGGCATTTCTCATTACTTGATACTCTTTGTCGGTCAAAGTTAATGCTGGAGCAATAGTAACAGAGTCCCCAGTATGTATTCCCATTGGATCTAAATTTTCTATTGAGCAAATAATAATACAATTGTCATTTTTATCTCTGACAACTTCCATCTCAAATTCTTTCCAACCTTCTAAACACTCTTCAACTAAGACTTGATTTACAGGTGACTCGTGAAGCCCATTTTTTATTATCTTATAAAAATCTTTTTTATTTTTTGCGATACCACCTCCCAAACCACCTAGAGTAAAAGCCGGTCTTATAATTGCCGGTAATCCGATTTGTTTTAATACTTTTGAAGATTGTTTAAAATTGTTTACTATTTTTGATTTAGGAAGATCTAAACCAATCTCTATCATATTTTTTCTGAACTTTTTTCTATCTTCTGCATTGGAAATGGCTTTTGAATTAGCGCCTATAAGTTCAATTTTATATTTTTTAAGAATACCTTTTTTTTCTGCCTCCATTGCTAAATTTAAAGCAGTTTGACCACCCATGGTTGGCAAGATCGCATCAGGTTTTTCTTTGATAAGAATTTTTTCAAGAACTTCTATTGTAATTGGCTCAATATAAGTTTTATCAGCGATGTTTGGATCTGTCATGATTGTTGCTGGATTTGAATTTATGAGAATTACTTTGAAACCTTCATCTTTTAAAGCTTTACAGGCTTGAGTTCCTGAATAATCAAATTCACAAGCTTGCCCAATAATAATTGGCCCCGCACCTACAACTAAAATTTTTTTAATATCTTTTCTTTTTGGCATTTTTTTTCATACTCTTCACAAATTTATCAAATAAATAAACACTATCTTGAGGACCAGGGTTAGATTCTGGATGATATTGAACTGAGAAAACGGGTTTATTTTTTAACTCGATACCTTCAATGCTATTATCAAATAAAGACTGGTGAGTGACTCTAATATTTTTAGGCATACCTTTTTTTACTACTTCAAATCCGTGATTCTGACTTGTAATTTCAACATTTCCCTCAATCAAATTTTTAACAGGATGGTTAGCTCCTCTATGCCCTAATTTCATTTTTTCTGTCTTAGCACCGAGTGCTAAAGCAAGGATTTGATGGCCCAAACAGATTCCAAATAATGGTAACTTTTTTTTGATTAATTCTTGGATTGTCGGTATTGCATATTTCCCTGTCGCCGCAGGATCTCCGGGTCCATTTGATAAAAATATTCCATTAGGTTTGAGTTTTAGAATATCTTTTGCAGCTGTTTTGCATGGTACGATTGTAACTTTACAATTAAAATCTGAAAAATATCTTAAAATATTTTTCTTAATTCCGTAATCTATGGCTACAACATGCAATATTTTTTTCTTATTTTTTAAATATCCATTTTCCTTTTCCCATGTTTTATAATCTTGCCACAAATAATTTTTCTTAGTAGTAACCATTTTTGCCAAATCTAAGTTTTTTAGGCCGCTCCATTTATTAGTTATTTTAATTAGTTTTTTTATATTTAATTTATTTTTGTTATAAAAAGATATTGTTCCTTTAGGAGCACCTTTATCTCTAATTAAATTTGTTAAATTTCTAGTATCAATTCCGGTTATTCCAACAATCTTATTTTTCTTTAACCATTTATCTAAATGTTTTAAAGATCTGTAATTTGATGGATTAGTTATCTCTGTATTTATTATTACTCCTTTAGTCCAAATCTTATCCGACTCGTGATCTTCTTTATTAGTTCCCACATTTCCAACGTGCGGAAAGGTAAAATTTATAATCTGATCAGCGTAAGAGGGGTCAGATATAATTTCTTGGTAACCAGTAATAGAAGTATTAAAACATACTTCACCAGTTGCGGTGCCTTTGTAACCTAAACCTACGCCTTTAAAGAATTTACCGTTTTGAAGAACTAGAATAGCTGTGGAATCGATCTTTTTAAGATTTTTTGTTGAGTTTATATTTTGACCATTCTTCTTCAAATACAACTCATGAGTTAAAGTAAAAAACTTATAAACATGATTTTGCGCAACATATGAAATAGAAACAAAATCGTCAAGAAAGTTCTTTTTATTTTGTATTACAATTGTGATTAAAATAAATTTTAAATTATGTCTCTAAAAAAGCAAATAGACGATAAGCTAAATCAAGCCCTAAAAGCGAAAGATAAAAACACCTATCCCACACTAAGACTAATTGTTTCAGCTATAAAAGATGCTGAAATAGCTGGAAGGTCAAAAGGTCAAAAAGAACTTAAGGATAGCGACATTATTTCACTGCTCAAAAAAATGGTTAAACAGAGAAACGAATCTTGCGAAGTTTATGAAAAAGCTGGTCGTAAAGAACTTTTAGAAAATGAAAAAAAAGAGATAACGGTAATTAATTCTTTCTTACCAAAACAACTTAGTGATGAGGAAACAAAAAAGATTTGCGAGGAAACAATAAAGTCCGTCGGTGCTTCTTCTATGAAAGATATGGGAAAGATTATGGGTGTCTTAAAATCAAAACATTCTGACTCCTTAGATTTTTCAAAAGTAAGTGTAATTTTGAGAGGACTTCTGAAATAAATATGAAATATCCTAAGGAATATCTTGATGAAATCAAATTAAGATTGAAAGTATCCCAAGTTGTCGGAAAAAGTGTTCAATTAAAAAAAAGAGGAAAAGAGTTTATTGGACTTTCGCCTTTTAAAAATGAAAAAAGCCCATCTTTCACCGTAAATGATGAGAAAGAATTTTACCATTGTTTTAGTAGTGGTGAACATGGAAACATTTTTGATTTTTTAATGAAAACAAAATCTATTGGTTTTGGTGAGGCTGTGAGAACTTTAGCGGCTGAGGCAGGTATGCAGCCTTACAGATTTTCAAATTACGATAAAAAGAAGGATTTAAGGTTTCAAACTTATAAAAATATCTTTCAAGATTATCTAAATTACCATCATAAAGAATTATTTGATCATAATAATCAAGAGTCATTAAACTATTTATTAAAAAGAAATTTAAAAAAAAATATAATTGAAGAGTTTAAACTAGGTTATGTTAAATGGGGTAATAATTTTTATGAAGATTTACTTAGAAAATACTCTGAAGAGGAAATACAATTAACAGGACTTTATTATAAAAGTGATAAAAGTGGAAAGTATATAGATCGTTTCAATTCTAGAATAATTTTTCCTGTAAATAATCTAACTGGAGATACCATTGCTTTTGGGGGAAGAATTATACGTGAAGGTAAATTGGCGAAATACATTAATTCCCCTGAAACAGAATTTTATAAAAAAGGGAATATGTTATTTAATTTAGATAAAGCTAGAGATTTAAGATCAAAAACCGATGAAGTGGTAATTGTTGAGGGTTACATGGACGTTGTAAGTGTCTATGCCTCAGGAATAAAAAATGTAATTGCTAATTCTGGAACTGCTCTAACAGAGAGACAAATAAATTTAATTTGGAAATTTTTTGAAAACCCAATTATTTGCTTAGATGGTGATGAAAGTGGACAAAATGCAGCTGTAAGAATTGCTGAAAGATTGTTTCCATTAATAAATGAAAAAAATAAAATTTATTTCTCCGTGCTGCCAGATGGAAAAGATCCAGATGATTTTATAAAACAAAATGGTAAAGACGGATTACTCAATTTGCTTAAAGACAAAGAAATAATTCAATCTTTTATTTGGAATTTTTATTTAAATAAAATAGACCAAAACAATCCTTACGAAATTTCAAAATTTGAAAAAGAGATAAA
>CACIWE010000017.1 GCA_902590285.1 uncultured Pelagibacteraceae bacterium
CAAAATGAAAAGAATATTAAATGTTTAATAAAATAAGTATAATTGGATGTGGTTTAATTGGCTCTTCTATTTTGAGAGCATTAGAAGAAAAAAAATTAGCAACTAAGATAAGTGCTTACGATAAATCATCGAAAGTTATTGATTATTTGAAAAAGAATTTTTCAGTTGAAATTTGCAGTAACATTTCAGATGCTGTTAAGGACTCCGATTTAGTGGTGATTGCTTCTCCTTTAAGTAGCTATAAAGAAATACTTTTATCTATTCATACTAGTTTGAAAGAAAATGTAATTTTAACCGATACAGGTTCTGCAAAAAAAGAAGTGAATAAAATTATCAGCAATTTAAATCTTAAAAATGTAAATTGGATTGCTTCACATCCTATAGCTGGAACAGAATACAGTGGTCCAGAGGCAGGTTTTGCAAGTTTATTTAAAAATAGATGGTGCATAATATCTGCTGATAAAAAAGTAGCTGAGGATAAAATAAAATCTTTAGAAAATTTTTGGTCAAAGCTTGGAAGCAATACTAAACGTATGACATTTGAAGATCATGATTATGTTTTATCATTAACCAGTCATTTACCACATGCCGTAGCTTACAGTATTGTAAAAACAGCAATTAACAAAGAAGACAAATTTAAGGAAGATGTTATTCAATATAGTGCAGGTGGCTTAAGAGATTTTACAAGAATAGCAGCATCAGATCCTTTAATGTGGAAAGATATATTTATTGATAATAGTGAAAACATCTTAAAAAATCTGGACAATTACTCAAAGAATCTAAATGAAATTAAAGATGCTATAATAAATAAGGATAGTAAAAAACTTTTAGAGATTTTTTCATCAACTAAAAAAGTAAGAAAAGAAATTATAGAAGCTGGCCAGGACACTGATAAGCCAGGTTTTGGAAGAAAATAATTAAGAGAACTTTCTTATTTCAGTGTAAATTTTATTTTCTATATCTTTAACAAATTCTTCATTATCTTTACCCGATAAGATTGGCTCTAAAAATGAAATATGAATATTACCCGGATATTTCATAAAACTATTTTTTGGCCAGACTTTACCAGTATTATGAGCTACAGGAACACAAGGTAAATTTAAAGCTTTATAAATTCTGCCAACCCCCTTTTTAAAGGGCGGTTGATCTTCTACTTTTACTCTTGTTCCCTGGGGGAATATTAATAGAGGTCTTTTACTTTTTTCAACTTCTTCTTTTACTTTATCAAAAAAGTTCAAATTTTCTTTTGTTGTTGTTTCTCTGACAATTGCTATTGAACCTATTTTTCTCAAATACCATCCAAATAATGGAATATTAAGTAGCTCTTTTTTTAAAATAAAAATTGGACCATCTAAGGGTATTTGAAGAGCAAAAGTTTCAAACATTGATTGATGAGCTGAAGCAACAAAATAACTATCTACTTTCTTAAGATTTTCTGTTCCATGAAAGATTACTTTTGTATTTAAGATTATTCTTAAAATTAGCACTATATATTTTGCAGACAATCTACCAAAAAATATTGTGAATTTACTTGGTAAAACCAACGTTGGTATAGCTAAAATAAAAATTGTTATTAGGCCAACGTATAAAAAAATATTAAAAATTAATGATCTAATTAATTGCATTAAGAATTAATCAATTTAAGTAAATTTTGTTTCTTTCTTATATATCTAAGTTTATTTTTATTGATTAAAATTTCAGCAACTAGCGGCCTTGTATTATAATTTGAGGATAAAGAAGAACCATAAGCTCCAACATTAGTTATAGCCACAAATTCATTTTCATTTATTTTAGGATAGTTTTTATAAACTCCGAATTTGCAAGTGGTTTCACATATTGGTCCAACAAACTCTATTTTACCTTTCATTCTCGATGATTTTTTAGAAATAGGAATAATTTTATGAAAAGCTTCATACAAAGCAGGGCGCATAAAATCATTCATACCAGCATCTAGTATAATAAAGTTTTTATTAGCTCCTTTTTTAATAAATTGTATTTTGCTTATTAGAAGACCAGTATTACCAATAATAGATCTTCCAGGCTCAAAGATTATTTTACAATTTAACTTTTTAGAAAAATTATGTACCAGTTTAGAATATTTACTTAGATTAATTGGTTTTTCTTTATCATTATAATTAATACCGAAACCACCACCTAAATCGACATATTTCAAATTCAGTTTTAATTCTTTTATTAATTTACTCATTACATTTAGAGTTTTTCTAAAAGGTGTATCGTTCAATATTTGACTACCGATATGCACACTTAAAGCTTCTAATTTTACGTTTTTAAAAGTTTTTACTGTTTTTAGAAAAACCTTAAAATTTTTAATCGATAAGCCGAATTTATTTTCAGCTTTACCAGTTGATATATTTTTATGTGTTTTGGCATCAACATTTGGATTTAGTCTAAATCCTATTGAAACCTTTTTTCTTAATTTTTTTGCTAAATAATTTACTAATTTAGCTTCACTTTCAGACTCACAATTGATTAATAATATTTTTTTGTTAATTGCAATTTTAAGTTCCTCTTCAGTTTTACCCACCCCAGAAAAAACAATTTTATTAGGTCTAATACCCGCTTTTAAAGCTTTTAATAATTCACCTCCTGAAACTACATCGGCTCCAGCACCTAATTTACCAAGAACTCTTAGTATATTCAAATTACTATTAGATTTTGCTGCAAAGCAAATTAAAGGATTAGTTTTTTTAAATGTGTTGGTAAACTTTAAAAAATTGAAAGCAATTTGACTCTCCGAATAAATATAAAAAGGTGTTTTATTTTTTTTTAAAATATTCTTAATTGACAGTTTTTCAACAAATAAATTATTTCCTACATATCTTAGATTTTGCATAAGATTATGAAATTATATTGACCTGATCTATTTGACCTTGGTATTTAGGTTCAGATTTTTTTCCGCAACTAGTTAAAATAAAAATCACCAGGAAAAAAGCAGTTATTAGTTTCATTAAATTTCCCTTTTATATTTTTTTATCATTGATTTAACATTAATCATAGATGTTCCTCCATGAGATTTTTTTGCATTCATAGAATTTTTTACATCAAATACTTTTAAAACACTTTTATCTAAATCTTTATAAAATTTTTTGATTTCATCCAAATTTAATTCAGATAACATCTTTTTATTTTTTTCTGCATAATTCACAACTTTTGCTGAAATAGCGTAAGACTCTCTAAACGATAAATTTTTATTTTTAACAAGATAGTCTGCAAAATCAGTTGCTGTTGTATATCCTTGGTTAGCCATAAAAAGCATATTTGCTTTATTTGCATTTACAGAATTTATTAATTCGGCGCTCATAGTTAGTGTATCTTTCAAAGTATCATAGCCACCAAAAACTAACTCTTTGTCATCTTGCATATCTTTAAAATATGACATGGGAAGACCTTTCATTATTGTCAACATTGCATTTAACTTTCCATAATTCATTCCGACTTTTCCTCTTATTAGTTCTGCAGGGTCAGGATTCTTTTTTTGTGGCATAATTGATGATCCTGTAAGCATGCTATCTTTGAATGAAATTAAATTGAAAGCATCGGAATTATAAATAATAAAGTCTTCTGCCAATCTAGATAGGTGCATTGCACAAACAGCAGAAGCATATAAAAAATCAATTGCAAAATCTCTATCCGATACAGAGTCCATAGAGTTATCTGTAGGTTTTTTAAAACCAAGTTTTCTTGCAGTAAAGGTTCTGTCTATTTTATAAGATGTTCCTGAAAGTGCCGCAGATCCAAGCGGACACTCATTTAATAACTCAAGATTATTTTCAAATCTTTTTTTATCTCTTTTTAACATCTCATAGTATGACAACAAATAATGTGCGAATGAAATAGGTTGTGCATTTTTTAAATGCGTTAATCCAGGCATGACCGTATCTATGTTTTTTTCAGCTTTTTTTATAAGATTTCTCATGACAACCGAAATGTCTTTTATAATTTCGTTTGATGCTTCTTTAACCCATAATTTAAAATCAGTTACTACCTGATCATTTCTTGATCTTGCAGTGTGCAGAAATCCAGCTGAGGAGCCAATGATCTCAAATAATGCTTTTTCTATATTTAAGTGAATATCCTCGAACTTTTCTTTAAACTCAAAATTACCCTTATCTATCTGAGCTTTAATTTTTTTTAACCCATTGATAATTTTGTTACCATTTTCACTTTTAATGATCTTTTGTTTCATTAGCATTTTTGTGTGCACAATAGATGCAGCGATATCTTGTTCATAAAGTCTTTTATCAATATGAATAGAAGACCCAATCTTTTGAAAAGATTGAGACATTTTATTTTTGAATCTATTTGACCAAATTGTTTTATTTTTCATTTTACTGTGTTATTTCTAATTTAAATTAATATGAAAATTAGTAAATCGTTTAAAATCTATATTCACATAATCCTTCTATATCTGATTAGCCACAATCTTTACGGGGCAGAAGATTTTTCAAAAAATATAGTAATCCACGAAAAACCGACTCAAATTAAAGAATTAAAATTCAAAGATTCAGATCTTAACGATGTTGATTTAACTAACAAAAAAGGCAACATCATGATCTTGAATTTCTGGGCAACCTGGTGTGCTCCATGTAAAAGAGAGATGCCTTCGCTTGAAAAATTAACTAATCAATTTCCACAAGTTAAAGTTTATGCCATTAACATGGAACAACCTAATAAGCTAAAAGTCAGAGACTTTTTCAGAAGTATTGGTGTTGCTAGTTTAGATACTTACTATGATCCAAAGTTGAGATTAGTAAAGCAATTCAAAATGCGAGGACTTCCCACAAGTATTTTGATCGATAAAAATGGCGATGAATTTGGTAGAGTCATCGGTGAAGTTGATTTTGTGAGTGCTGACTTTATAAAATTAATTAAAAAATATATTTAGTTTTTAAAAAAATAGGCCATTAAAACCAGAACTATAATTGCAATAAACTGAAGCAAGACCCGTAATTGCATTAATTTATTAGAATATTTTTTACTAGTACTTCCACCTTTAAATAAAGTATATATACCCATTATTAAAACTATGGCTACAGCACCTAATAAAGTAAAACCTATAAAATTAAAAAAAAATTCAGACATTTAATATTCTACTATCATGACCTATTCATTAAATACAATTGTTTTAGAACCACTTTCTAAAAATAAACCCAAAAACGCCGTAATACTTTGCCACGGTTATGGTGGTGATGGTAACGATATCTCAATCCTTGCAAATTACTGGCGCGCTCATTTACCAGACACAATATTCATTTGTCCTGATGCTCCTGAAAAATGCGCAGCAAGCCCATCAGGTTTTCAATGGTTTGATTTAATGGATCAAACACCAGAGCAAGTTTTAGCTAAATCACTAGTAGCAGAAAACAAATTAAATAAACTTATTGACGAAGTAAAAAAAAATAATGGTCTAAAAGCTGACCAGATCATAATTGGAGGATTTAGCCAAGGTTGCATGATTACTTTACAAGCTGGTTTAAAAAGAAAAGATATGGTGAATTCTGTAATTGGCTACTCAGGTAGAATTATAGACACCGAACATCTTTCAAAAAATATTAATTCTAGACCAAAGATTATTTTAATGCATGGGGACATAGATCAAGTGGTTTCTATCGACTCATTATTAGAGGCTAAAGACTTTTTTAATAAAAATAATTATGAAATAGAAACAAAAATTTTCAAAAACTGTGAACATCGTATACCAACAGAGGGGTCAAGTTTGGGCCTTCAATTTATAAAAAAACAATTTAATTCTTAATTTTTTGAGTGATACATAATTATAACTTGATATAATTTTTTGTATCAGTTAGCTTTAGTATATGATTATTTCTTCTGTCGATAAAGTACCTCTTGAAAAATGTCCGGCGTTAGTGCTAAACGCTGACTTTAGACCGCTAAGTTATTACCCGCTTTCAATTTGGTGTTGGCAAGATGCAGTTAAATCAGTTTTTTTAGACAGAGTGAGCATTGTTTCTAACTATAAAAGAAAAATAAGAAGCCCTTCATTTGAAATGAATTTACCAAGTGTGATCGCGCTTAAAAATTTTATTCAACCTTCAAAAAATCCAAACTTTACAAGATTTAATGTTTTTTTAAGAGATAAGTTTGCTTGCCAATATTGTGGCGACACAAAAGATTTGACCTTTGATCATTTGTTGCCGAAGTCTAGAGGGGGATTAACAGATTGGAACAATGTTGTAACAGCTTGTTCAAGTTGTAATGTTAAAAAAGGCGGAAAGCTTTATAGAGACTGTGATCTAAAATTAGCTAATAAACCTTACGCACCGACAGTCGAAGATTTACATCGCAACGGTAGACATTTTCCACCAAACTTTCTTCATGAAAGTTGGATGGATTATCTATATTGGGATATCGAGTTAGAACCTTAATTAGACTTTTTCTGAAATCGTAATAGCTATTCTTGATGAAGTTTTAATGATTTTATCTAAGACTCCGTATAATCCTTTTTTTGTTGCTCCGTTATCATACGCTATGTCTTTATGATCTAATTCGTCCTGCCTAAATTTCATAATTTTCTTTTTTAACTCTTCTTCATCTTTTCCAAGTTTATAAGTTTGATCTTTATAGTGACCATCAATTACCTCTTCAACTGATGCAGTACAAAGCATGGCTGCTTTTTCTCCTAACATTGCCGTTCCAAAACCAAGAGTTACACCCATCAAATCCCAGAGAGGTAAAAGTTTTGTAGGTTTTATATTTCTTTTTTTAATTTCGTTATCAAAATATTCGTAGTGCTCTTTTTCATGCTCTTTCATCTCTTCTATTTTCTTTTTTAAAAATTCATCTTGTTTGAACGTTTTAAGAGCTAGAAGTTGTCCTTCATATATTTTTATAGCCCCACGTTCACCAGCATGGTCAACTCTTATAATCTCTTCTAAAGTTTTCTTGTTAGTTTTTTCCATAATTTTTAATAACTTTTATTATAATACCACTAAGTATTAATGAGATAACTGTATTTATTGTAGCAAGTGAAAGCCCTAAAAATCTAAAAGTTACATCTTTACAGCTCACTATCTCTGTTTTTTTCAGCTGATTTAGAAGTTCTTCTTTATTTAAAGGTCGGCTATTGCCTAAATCGCAAACTAAAGACTCACTAAAAAAACCTTGCTCTATACCAAAATGATAAAAAGAAACCACAGCACCAAAAATAAAGAATATTAAAATGAGGCTAGAAATTATTTTTTGATATTTATTCAAAATAAAGACAAGTGAAATAAGAATTATCGCTGCAATATAGGGAATTCTCTCAATTATACACAAATTACATGGTTTATGACCGAGCACATATTGTATGAAGTAAGCTATTGAAAGCGAGAGTATACTAAAGGCTAAAATACCATTGAGTAATAGCTTGTTATTTAAAATCATTTAACGAAGATTATGTATAAGACAGCTGCTAAAATTACAATAAATATTCCAGTTAAAGTAAACCATAACGCACCTTTCTCTTCGATAAATTCACCAAATTTTTTACCAAAAAGATAAGTAAAGTAAGAAACTAATAAAAATCTCAAACCTCTTGTAAAAAGACATATGAAAAAGAAAACGGCAAGATTAAATCCAATAACTCCGCTTGTAATTGTGAACACCTTAAAGGGAAGAGGAGTGAAACCAGCTAAAAACATTATACCCAGCCAAGCTAAAAAACCGCCTCTTGTAGACATCTTATCTTGAATTTGAAAAACTTTTTCCTCATATCCATAAAACTCGATAATAACCATCGAAGCATCCAAAAAAAATACACCCAACATGTAACCAAACAATCCACCTAAAACTGAACCTACAGTAGCAATTAAAAATATTTTTAAATAATCTTCTCTTTTGGCTACGACCATAGGCACGATCATTAAATCTGGTGGAACGGGAAAAAAGAAACTTTCAATGAATGCCACAAAGCCAAGTAAAGGCTTAGAAAATTTATGCCTAGCAAGTTCTACACATCTGTCGTATAATTTTTTCAACATGAATTTAAAATGCACAATTCTTAGATACCTCGCAAGTTTAATTTTATCGACAGTTGTGATCTACGCTATCGTAATAGTTGCGGGAATGTTTGGTGCAGATTATGGTTTTTCTCCAGGTGATACGTTTATCATTTGGATTTTAATGGCCATTCTTATCAATCAAAGCGTTACTTGGAATAAATAATTTTAATGAGTAATCCCGTAGATATAAAAATTGCGCGTATAAACAAAAAAGAGGATGTAGGTAGGAGCATAGATAAAGATAAAGTTCATGAAGTCTTTCAGCGCAACATCAATGAAAAATTGAAGTCATTTTATCGATTACAGCAAGACTGGGTAAACCGCGCTTATAAAAACTTTAACGACTTCGACACATATTTAATTTTAATGTATTTAATGAATAAAGTTTACGTTAATTATTCAGATCGATTTCACTATATGTCAATGGAAGCCTTCTATGGCCAGGAAAAAGTAGGTATCGATAAACTAAATTTAATTGAGATATCTAAAGATCTTAATATTCCAAAAGAAACAGTAAGACGAAAAATTAATTATCTTCAATCTAATGACATTATTATAAGATCTGGAAAATCAATCTTTTTACGTTCCAAAGGATTGGAAATTCAAAAACCCATGAGTACAATTGAAAATCTGTCCGGACTATTATCCAAACTTTCAATGCACTTATCCGTCGAAGACTGGTTTGGTCAACCATTAGAAAAAGAGGATATAAAAAAATTTATTATAGAGCACTTTACTGTAAGTTGGGAGTATTGGTATAGATTTCAAATACCTTATTTAGTGAGACATAGAACTCATTATGGAGATTTAGAGTCTTGGAACGTGTGGGGGTCAATTGGCTTAGTTCAAATTAGAGATTTAATAGAATCTATTGAAAATGATGTAACAAGAAAACCTGAAACATATAGGGATTTCTTCTTAGCCACTCTTAAACATAAGTCTAAACGAGGAATAAACGCTTCTTCAATTTCAGATATATCAGCCATACCAAGAGCCACAGTAATTCGAAAACTTAAGTCTTTGGAGAAAAAGAAACATATAATTAGAAATAAAAAACTAGAATATTCAATTGGAAATAATCGAGAACATATGAAAAAAATAGAGGAAAACTACATAACTAGTCAAAGATCATTTAGTGAATATTGCACAACAATGTTCAACTTGATGAAATTTTCAAAATTTAGTATTTAATAATTTCGTAACAAAAAAATGTTAAATTAAGTCTTTAGGGTTTTTATAAAATTATGGAAATAGCAAAAACAATAGCTCCCGTGTGTTTAGCCATAATAATGTTCGGTTTAGGTCTTGGTCTAACCGTAGCAGACTTTAAAAGAGTAATTACAATCCCTAGAGATTTTATAGTAGGTTTTTTTGGTCAAGTTATCATACTTCCGATTATCGCTTTTATCTTAATTCATCTTATTTCAATGCCACCGGAAATAGCTCTTGGTGTAATGATAATTGCAGCAGCTCCAGGTGGAGTGACATCAAATATATTAACTAAATTTGCTAATGGAGATGTAGCACTTTCTGTAACGTTAACTGCAGTTGTAAGTTTAATATCTGTGATAACAGTTCCTTTAATTGTCTACAATTCAGCAAGTTTTCTTGGTTTTGAAATAACCAAAGAAATATCCATGATTAATATTGCTGCTAAAATGTTTTTTGTAGTAACTGTTCCTGTTATTTTTGGCATGATTGTAAGAAGTTTAATGACAGATTTAATCGTGTCCAAAACTCTGTTAATTCAAAGATTGTCAGTAATATTGTTTCTAATTGTCTTTATTTCTATTTGGGTTGAAGAGTGGGATAGAATTATTAGCTTTATTACAAGAGCAGGATTCGTAGCTTTTATTTTAAACATCACAATGATTTTTATAGGCTACTACATGGCAAAATTTTTAGCCTCAGGATTAGAACAAAGAAGATGTATTTCACTTGAGTGCGGCTTACAAAACGGAACTTTGGCTGTTTTCGTGGCTACACAATTATTTGATGATATTGTATTTATGGTGCCAACAGCCGCATATGCACTAATTATGTTTGTGACCTCAATTATTTTTGTTCTCATAGTAAGAAAAATAAATTAGATTATTTCAAAAAATGGGCGAATGGTGGAACTGGTAGACGCGCCGGACTCAAAATCCGGTGGTAGCAATACCTTGAGAGTTCGAGTCTCTCTTCGCCCACCAAGTTATGGAAATAGATAAACTTAATAGCCTTGTAGAATTATACTTTAAAAAGTGTGATGAAGTTGATCCCAACAGACCTTTTTTAAAATGGTTAAAACCAGGAAAACCAACTTATAGTTGGGGTGATATAAAAGAGAGAATATTTAAACTTTCATCAAAGATAAAATCATTAATTCAAGAAGGCGATCGTTGTTTAATTTTATCTGAAAATAGACCGTATTGGTTAATATCAGATCTTGCTGTGATGAATGCAGGTGGAATATCAGTTCCAATTTTTACAACATATTCATCAAATGATTATGAATATATTTTAAATGATTGTAAGCCATCTTTAATTATAGTTTCAAATAATGATCAATTTAAAAAAATTAAAAATCATATAAATGTAAACGAGCAAAAAATTATATCTTTTGAAGAGATAGATACTGACAGTTTATTAATTCAAAATATCCTAGATGAAAAAAATTTTAAAAAAGAGGTTAACAACAATTTAAAAAGAAATATGCCAGCTTGTATTATTTATACATCAGGAACATCAGGAAATCCTAAAGGTGTCATTTTAAGTCATGGTGGTATTTTATCGAACTGCGAAGGAGCAGTTGAATTATTGGAAACTTTAACTAAAAAAAAAGATCCTACATTTTTAACTTGGTTACCATTATCACATTCCTATGAGCACACTGTCCAATTTATACAAATTATAGTTGGCGCAAAAGTTTTTTATGCAGAGAGTCTTGAAAAATTAATTTCAAATATGAGTATTGCTAAGCCAACTATTATGACGGCTGTCCCAAGGTTTTATCAAAATCTTTTTACTAAAATAAGCATGAATTTTGAAAAACAAAAAGGGCTTAAAAGAAAATTGATTAACCTAACTTTAGAATTAGGAAAAAAAATACTTAAAAAGGAGCAGTTAAGTTTTAGTGAAAAAATTGTAAATTTTATATGTGAAAAATTAGTAAGAAAAAAAATTAGAGGTCAATTTGGAGGAAACCTTCAAGCCTTCGTTTCTGGTGGTGGAGCGTTAGATCAAAATATTGGAGAATTTTTAAATGCTATAGGATTACCTACTTTGCAAGGTTATGGTCTTACAGAGGCCTCTCCCGTCGTAAGCTGTAATTTGCCAGATTTAGTCAAAGTCGAATCAGTCGGCCCTCCATTTAAAACAAATAAAGTTAAAATAGCAGGAGACGGTGAAATCTTAATAAAGGGTGAAAATGTGATGTTGGGTTATTGGAACCTAAAAGAAGAAACTGAAAAAGTAATTAGAGATGGATGGTTATATACTGGAGACATTGGTGAGTTTGATCAAAACAATTATTTAAAAATAACAGATAGAAAAAAAGATATTATAGTCAATTTAGGGGGCGACAACATTTCTCCAAGTAAAATTGAAAATATTTTATGTTTAAATGAAAACATTAAACAATCTTTTGTTTATGGAGACAAAAAAAATTACTTAGTTGCAATGTTAGTTACAGAAAAAGATATTAATAAAGAAAAAATTAAACTTATAATTGAAAATATAAACAAAAGTTTAACTTTAATAGAAAAAATTAAAAAATTTGTTTTAATTCATAACGAATTTACAATTGAAAACGGAATGTTAACACCAACTTTAAAGTTAAAAAGAAAAGAAATAATTAAAAATTATAAACAACAATTAGAAAATCTTTATTAAATTTACAATTTAAAGTTAATTTTTTGCTTAAAAAAACATTGATATTACTAACTTTTTTAAAAATTAATAAAAATTTAAATAAATAATTA
>CACIWE010000018.1 GCA_902590285.1 uncultured Pelagibacteraceae bacterium
TAGTTAAAAGAATGTAAAATTGTTACTACAGCACTAATAAATACAGTAACAAATAACGAGGTCCCAGGAATTAATTTTATAGGCATTCCTATAATATAAATCATTGCAGGCACCATTAAGAACGCGCCTCCTATTCCCATCATTGATGCAACAAATCCAACAACAAATCCTAATAAAATTGGAGTGAACGCACTTTCATACAATCTAGATTTATTAAACCTCATTCTTAAAGGAAGACCTTGTAACCAATTGTGATCGTGTAATTTTTTTTTAATACTTATTTTAGATTTTAAACGATTTCTTTCTTTGATACCTTCAATTAACATTAATGTGCCAACTATTGCTAAAAGATACATGTATAATAAAGAAATTATTAAACTTATTTTTCCTATTTCTGAAAAAAAAGTAAACGTCATTATTCCTATGATAGTTCCAACTACACCTCCTGAAACAATCATTAGACCCATCTTGTAGTCCAAAGTTTTCTTATACCAGTGAGTAAGAGAACCAGATACTGAAGTAGCAAGAATATTATTAACTTCATTTGGAACTGCATACACAGGTGGTATGCCCATGAAAATTAAAAATGGTGTCATCAAGAACCCTCCACCGACACCAAAAAGTCCTGATAAAACCCCCACGGCCAAACTTAAAAATAATAAAAGAAAAATATCTATATTTACTTGGGCAATGGGAAGATAAATTTCGAGCATTAATATCAGGAGTATGCCTGAAACATTAAGTTGTCAATATTAATATATTGTAGCTCCGAAGACTTTTATTTGATCGCCTTCTATGCCTAAAACCAATCTTCCTAAAAAATCACCGGGAACAGTATTGCTTTCTTGTTTGTACAAAACAGTAATAAAACCATCTCTTCTAATACAACCAAGAAATCCAGGGTTATCTTTTAAACTTGTAAGCAATTTATTATTTGCCCATTGCTTGCCTAGCTCTACTTCATTTGCTCCATAAAGCATTTGGGACGAAAAATCTTTAGTAAAGCTCCCATAATCTTTATTGTTGGATGATCTGATTAAATTTTCCCAAATAGGATTTGCGATTTTGACGATTTCCTCGTCAGTTTTTTCTAATAAGTTCATTAATGATTAAGAGGCTTTCTTTTCTTTTTCGTCGCCAACAATATGATATACAGGCATTTTTTCTAAACTAAATTTACCTGTCTCTGGATCTCTTCTTGAAACTGTTAAACAATGCCAATTTTCATCATCTAATTTTAGTTTATCGCCTCTGTAATAATAGCCGGGCCAACGTGTTTCCTCTCTAAATAAAGTGTGCTCAGTTACACATTGTGACGTTAGCGTTCTGTGTTTCAACTCCCATGCTCTCATTAGTTGATGATAATCTTCAGCTCCAACGTGCTCAAGGTCTTCTTGTAACCAATCTAATAGTTCTAAACCTTTTTTAAGTAAATTGTCATTTGTCATATAATTAGCAGTTATACCGCCAACATATTCGTCCATAATTTTTTGCAATCTTTGTAAACCCTGAATTGGTGAAATATAGCTTGGAGATACAGTACCTCCAGTTATTTCATTTCTATTTACTGTATAATTATCAAGAGGTTTGTAGATAATTTCTCTAAATTCATCACATTGTTTATCCGAAACTTTTAAATCCACTGCTTTTTGATCTTCAATATATTTAACTGCTGCTTTGGCTGCTAATCTTCCCTCTGTGAAAGATCCTGAAGAAAATTTATGTGCGCTTCCTCCAACTGTGTCTCCTGCTCCAAATAATCCATCAACTGTTGTCATTCTATTGTAACCCCAGAAATATTCTTTTGGAGCAATATCTTCTGGTCCACTAACCCATGCGCCAGAACATGTTGCATGTGAGCCCATTACATAAGGTTCAGAGGTTGTTAATTCAGGATTAGTATATTTTGGATCAATGTTTTGCGAGGCCCAAACTACTGCTTGACCTACTGTCATACCTAAAAAGTTTTCCCACCCAACTGTTTCTAGATGTGGATCTTGGAAAGCTTCTTTTGTTACCATGTGGATTGGTCCACCTCCTGCCATCACTTCTTGGATGAATGCGTGATTTCTTAAACATGTAGGAACTGGATGATGGTCAATGTATTCGCCAACTAATTTTTTAGTTTGGTCGTACCATTTCTTTTCATAGTTTTCGCCATTAGCATTTTGAGTATAAGTTTTTAAATGTAAGAAGTATGCTCCAACAGGACCATATCCATCTTTAAATCTACATAACACAATTCTATTTTCCATTTGTGTCATCTTAGCTCCAGCAGCAATAGGTAAAGCATAAGCAGAGCCATTACTCCATGGAGCGTACCAAGTTCTACCCATTCCTTCACCAACAGCTCTAGGTTTAAAAATATGAGAAGCTCCACCAGCTGCAACTATAACTGTTTTTGCTCTAAAAACATGGTAGTCACCAGTTCTCATATTAAATCCAACTGCACCACCAACTCTGTTTTTTTTATTCTCATCCATTAATAAATGAGTAATCATTATTCTGTTATAAATTTTATCTGCAGATTTTTTTGCCGCTTCAGCCACAATAGGTTTATAGCTCTCTCCATGTATCATGATCTGCCATTTACCCTCTCTTTGGTATCTTCCTGTTTTTTTATCTTTCATCATTGGAAGACCCCATTCATCAAACATGTGAACCGTAGAGTCTACGTGTCTTGCCATGTCATAACCTAAATCTTCTCGAACAAGACCCATTAGATCATTTCTTGCATATCTTACGTGATCTTCAGGTTGATTTTCATTCCATCTCATTCCCATGTAACAATTAATAGCGTAAAGACCTTGAGCTACAGCTCCACTTCTATCTATGTTTGCTTTTTCAACGCAAATAATTTTAAGATCTCTTCCCCAGTGTCTAGCTTCAAAAGTTGCACCTGTGCCGGCCATACCTCCACCAACAACTAAAATATCGCAATTTTCGTGAATTGTTTTATTTTTTGGCATTAATAGTAAACACCTTTTTTAAATGAGTCTTTGCTTATTGTAGGCAAATCTTTTTTTGTATCTAAACCTTCAGGCTCAGAGTATAAAACTTGAGAATTCATTTCTCCTTGTCTTGGTTTATCACCCTCAGCTAGTTTTGGAATAAATTTACCCCAAGGCTTTGTAGTTATTGGGGAAACAAAGTTTTTTTCTGTTCCATTTCTAAACTTAATCTTCCATGAGATAGTACCTTTTTCCTCTTCTCTTCTTACTCTTACGCTATGACCCATCGGTGCAAAGTCTGCATAACCTCTTACGTCAATAGCATGATTAGGACATGCTTTTACACATGAGTAACATTCCCAGCAAAAATTTGGTTCGATATTTTTGGCTCTTCTAATTGTCTCATCAATATGCATGATGTCTGATGGACATATGTCAACACAGTGACCACAGCCATCGCATCTTGTCATGTAAACGAATGTTGACATTAATTAATCTCCCTTAAAGGAACTTGTATATTACGATTTACATTTATACCAGTTTTTAATCTCATGTATCCTAATAATGCTTCGGTTGCTCTCTTTTTATACCAAGCCCAAATTGTTTTGGTGCATCTGCTGGTGGTGGCAAATTGTCCCTTGAGCCATCTGCTTCTGCTAAATTTTTTTGTATTGCTGCTCCAGGTTTATAAAACATATGAGCGAATTTAGACCAATATACTCCTCCAAATAAAACAAGATTGGCAAGAATGAATAAAACAAGAAATAAATAGCTAAGACCAGTCATGCCAGAAAATTGTGTATATGACCATGCTAATCCAAAAGTTGCACATGCTAATAATGCTAAAACAAATAAATCTGCTGTGATAATTCGGTACCAAGGATGTGCTTCAGCAGACACATCAACTCTTAAAAAAAACCAAAACCAGTAGCCCCCAACACAAGTCATGATTGCTCCGACATGCCAAATAATTGGAATTAAAGATGGTGCCTGAGAACCATTTGAATATTTAAATATTAATACTGCAGAACCTATCCAAAATAAAATTGTTCCATACATGCCTAGCACATGTGCTAGTCTTCTTTTGCCCATTCCTAATTCTGATGTTGTAGCTATATCGTGAACAACTGTTTGTAAAACAACTGCTGTTTTTTTTCCTACGCTTAAATCCTCTTTAGCCGATTTTTTTGCCTTTTGCGCATTTCTAAAAAAATAAACTACATTTTTTTTATGAAGCATATCTAGAGCAACTCCAACTACTATTAATAAAACCATTGCAACAACAAAGTATTGCATTAAGTAAGCTGGGATCACGGTAGCTAATTCCGCAAATGGATTATTATAAAACATTATATTTTGTATTATTTTGATTAATTAAGGTCAAGATAGAAAGGTTCCAGATCTATTTGAGTTTCCCTTCTTTTCTCATCTGCTCACGTATTTTTGTAGCTGAAATTTGTTGTGTTTTCTCGTCTAATACGATCTCTTCAATCTTATAGCCGACACCTCTTCCGTAGCAAATATTAGTTATATTGGGAACTAAAGTGACTTGAATTCTATTTTTATAATCTTTAAGTGCCTCAAAAATATTTTTTTTAACAGTTTCAAAGTCAAACGGATTATCATCAACACCTTTTACATCTCGTACCATGATATTTACTTGCCCGGTTTTTTTTAAAGTTTCTTCAAAAAGTTTTTGGTGCCCTGCATGCCAAGGTTGCCAACGACCAAGCATTTGTGCAGTGGGATGTTTGTTATCCCACTTGTGATTATCGTTTTTCATTAAAAAGTTGAGCTTAAAACTCTAAGCAGCTTGAGTTTCAAGTTTATGCTTAGAGGTCATGCCGCTTAAAAAATTCCAAAGATATCTAGCTGTTAGCAAAGATGCTCTTTCGGCTTTTTCTTGCTCTTCTTTTGATAAACTATCTAATAATTTTTCACATTCCGCCCTATGTATTACATCAGCAGATTTGTGTGCTTCGAAAAATTCCAGCCCTTCCTTAGAACTTACACCATAGAATTTTTTTAATCCTTGAATTTTTGTTTCAGCAATTTCAGGAATTTGTCTTTCATAAGTGTACAAAGACGCAAGCCCTTCAGCATAAGATTTTCTTGCCTGAGAAAAAAAGTTATCAATCATATCTTTGGTAAACCAATCAAGTTTTACCTTTTCAATCTCTTTTTCATCTGCTCCTAGTGCTTTTGCAAAATTCTTCCATAACTTAGGATGGTCACCATCTTTATTTTCTTCATCTTGCAAATTTTCCAAAAGAATTCGTCTTTTTTCTATGTCTTCGCAAATTGAATGTGTTGCACTTATATATCTCGGAAATGCTTTTACGTGCTGATAATATTGTTCAGCATAATCTTTGATAATTTCTCTATTTAACTTTCCTTCGTTCCAATAAATTTGATAAAATGGATGTTTAAGTAAATGATATCTATCTAATTTATCGCCCAACTCTTTTGAAAACATTATTGCTCCTTTTGTTATTTTGAAGTCTAGTAACTAATTATAGAGTATTTGAATAAAAAATTATCCACACTTTTTAGTTGAGTAATTTAAATGTTCACGTTTTGATTCACTTTTGATTCACTTAGGGACTCAAAATACAACTTTAGATAGTGTTATCCACACGTTGAATTTTTCTCTCATCAATTGGAAAATGAACAATAGTTGCAAAGATTGATAGACCTATGGCCATGTACCAAGCATAATCATAGCTTCCATAAGCATCAAAGAAATAACCTCCAAGAAATGCTCCAGCAAAAGCACCAAATTGATGGCATAAAAAAACAATACCAAATAAGGTACTTAAATATTTGGTACCAAAAATTTGGGCAACTATTCCGTTCGTTGGAGGAACTGTAGAAAGCCATAAAAGTCCAAAAGTAATTCCAAAAATAATTGAATTTAATAAAGACGGCGGAGAAAAAATGAATATGCAAATGCTTATAGCTCTTAATGTGTAAAGAACGCATAAGAGATTTTTTTTCTTATATTTTGTCCCTAAATATCCCATACCTAAAGTGCCAAAAATATTAAAAAATCCTATTAACGCTAAAATTATTGTTGCAGACCATCCGCCCATACCCCTATCTTGCATATAACCAGGGATATGAGTTCCAACTAATGTAATTTGAAAACCACAAACAAAAAAACCTAAAACTAATAAAACATAACCTTTATGGGAAAAAGCTTCTTTTATTGCGGATGTGAAAGTTTGATCTCTATCAGCTTGCGAGGAATTTAAAATAGTTTTTGATGGTAATAAAAAAAGGGAGGCCAAAAGACCTAAGGCTATAAAATACATAAAATATTTAAGAGTTTGTTCCCACCCAACTATTCCAAGACTATATTTTGTAAATAATGGAGATAAAAAATAACCAACTGAAGCTGCAGCTGTCACAATACCAGTTGCAATAGTTCTACTCTCATTTGGAAAATGTTTTCCTACTTCAGAGACAGGGACACCAATTGCTGTAGCTCCTAAAGCTATACCTACTAAAACACCAAGACTTATCTGAAAAAAGATGCCAGTATTTGGTCCTGCATAAAGCATATAAACACCCAAACCAAATATTATAAAACCGATAAACACTGCTTTATTTCCACCAAGTTTATCAGCTATTAAACCAAATATCGGAGCAAATGCCCCCCAAAAGAGCATTTGAATACCTATTGCTAAACCAAACTCTGTTCTAGTTGCTCCAAGACCTTTTTCAAAATCTTCAAAAAATAAACCAAAAGTTTGTCTTAGACCCATTGAAATTAAAATAATACTGCAAGCTGAAACTAAAACTATAAGAGCAAGTCTGTTAGGAATAAAATTAAACATTATTTAATATATCTTAAGGATCTTTTTAAATCATTAATTAAATCCTTTGGATCCTCTAAACCAATGTGTAATCTGACAATATGTTCATCTTTATTGAATCTAAAAAACTTTCTGCCTTGAAGGTACTCATCTTTTTTATTTGAACGAAGCTCTTGTAAAATTGCAAGACTTTCAAATCCTCCCCAACTATAACCTATTCCGAATAACTCTAAAGAATTAACAAATTTAATTACAGAAGATTTTTTTTTACTTTTTATAACTATTGACAATAATCCAGTAGCACCTGAATAATATTTTTTCCATAATTTATAGTTCTTACTTGATGGATTATGAGGATATAAAATTTCTTTTACTTTTTTTTGTTTTTTTAAAAAATTAATAATTTGCTTTGTATTTTCATAATGCTGGTTTAATCTTGTATCTAATGTTCTTAAACCTCTTATAATTAAATAAGCTTCATCTGCAGACATTCTATATCCAGAGAGTTTATAAAAGAACATTATTTGTTTAAAAACTTTTTTATTAACTGCAAGTGAGCCACCCATTGCATCAGAATGTCCTGAAAAATATTTTGTTGCAGATGAGAAAGACATATCAAATCCAATTTTTAATGGCTTAAGATATAATGGAGTTCCCCATGTATTATCAAGGAAAGTAAAAATTTTCTTCTTTTTAGCTAAATTAACAATTTTAGATAAATCTTGAAATTCAAAAGTATTACTTCCAGGGTTTTCAACTAGTATCATTTTTGTTTTTTTGTTTACTTTATTTTTTAAATCTTCAAATGACTCTGGATTATAAAATTTTGCCAAAACATCAAATTCTTTTAGAAGCTTTTCACAAATTTCTTTTGTTGGCCCATAAACATTATCTGAAACTAATATTTCATCTCCAGGCCTACATAAACTCATGATTGCTAAAGCAACTCCACCAAATCCAGTTCCTGTTAAAAATACATGAAATGCTTGCTCTAACTCTTTCAAAATATTCTCTAACTCAATGGTCGTTGAGCTCCCATATCGACCATAACTATAATGACTAACTTGTTGATGTTTTTTTATTTTTTTTTCGTGCTGATAAAGTTCCTGCATGGAGTTAAAAAGAATAGTGGATGCTCTTATTACCGCTGGGTTTGCGGATCTGTTTGAATTATCTTTAGTAGGATGTTTAAGAAATGTCTTAATGGACTTTTTCATAAATAATTCTAATTGATCTTTATATATTAATTGTCTAATTAAGATACTAAAAGGAGGCAAAAATATGGGTTATCCAAAAAAGCACCGTGGAAGAAGAAAAATTGGCTCAAAAAAAAGAAGAGCAAGAAAAAGAAATAAGAAAAAATAATCAAAATATATTTATATGAATGAAATAGCTCAAATAAGAAAATTGAGTTTATGGATATTTTTTATCCCATTATTAGCTATAAATCTTTGTCTAATAATTTCCCAAAATTACGAAGTTTTAGAAAATACTTTTCTCTCAGTTGATATGCTCGGACGGTCAGGATTTTCTATACCATATTTAGATGGCAGCTTATCAATTAGTAGAGCTTCAAGAACGTTTCCTCAGTATTTAATTTTTAAACCAGCTATGATTTTTACTGCTGTAATACTGTATTATTATTGGTCTAACAATAATAATTTAATTAATAAATTTTACTCCTCGAACATCAATTATAAATTTAAAACCTTTGGAATTCTTTCAGCAGTATTTCTTGCTATTCACTCAATTTTCCTAGGAATAAAATTTGACATTCAAATTTATAAATTAATGAGAAGAGTAGTTTTGTTATTATTCATTATATTTGAACTTATAGCTCAAGGTATACTTGTTTATCATTTTTTTAAATTAAAAGAAAAAATTTCAGATCTTATAAATAAAAAAATTTTAATTCTTAAAGCTTTATTAGTTTCCATTTTAATTGTGGTGGCGATACTGAGTTTGCCTATTCTTATAGATAAAGGAAATACACATTTTAAGCATGCTCTAGAATGGAATTATTTTGTTGGAGTAATTTTATTTTATTTTTTTACTAGATTGTTTTGGAGAAGAACCACATAAATTTCTAGGCTTTCGCCCAGAAATTTAGTAGTTTTGGCTCGTCGTTGTAGGCGCTACCGCCAAGCCATCCCGATGGACTATTCTAGCGCTACTAGGTCCACCTTTCTGCCCTTTAAGCTTGAACCTCTCGGTTTTTCCTTAAATGGCCAGTTAAGAGTTGCCTCTTAATTAATTCTATTAAATCATATCTTGAAAAAATTGTTATCACTTTAAACGAGCAGTAATTTAGGCTGTTAACTTAGTGGATAAATTTTTATTGAAAGTCCTATGTATCCAGCCTCCACCAAGCACCTTATCCCCAATATCATCTTTAGAATAAAATACGCATGCTTGACCAGGAGAAATTCCTGTTTCTTTGTCTAAAATTTCAACATCTGCTGAGGTTTTTAATATATTAATTTTAGCTTTTAATAGTCTGCCTGTAGATCTAACTTTAATATTAATAACATCTTTAAATTCTTTTTCAGATCCAAGAATGTTCAGGTCTCTTAATTTTATTTTTTTTACTTCAAGATATTCTTTCTCTCCTACAACTATAGAGTTATTGTCAGCATCAATATTTACAACATATAATGGACTTCTATTTGAAATCTTAATTCCTTTTCTTTGACCTATCGTATAATTTATTATTCCATCATGCTCACCTATTTGCTTACCTTCGATATCAAGAATTTTTCCCGATTTAAAAGACTCTGGTCTGAATTTTTTTATAACTGAGGCGTAGTCTCCATTAGGAACAAAACATATATCTTGGCTATCAGGTTTTGTAGCAACATTTAATTTTAATTTTTCAGCTATTGCTCTTGTCTCTGATTTATCAATTTCTCCTAAAGGAAATCTTAAATAATCTAATTGTTCTTGTGTAGTGCTAAATAAAAAATAACTTTGATCTCTATTATGATCTTTGGCTCTATACATATTCGCATGTCCATTAGTTTGAATTCTTGAAACATAATGACCAGTTACTAGTGCATCAGCTTTGAGTTCTTTAGCATATTTAAACAAATCTCTAAATTTCACTGTTTGATTACACTGCACACATGGAATTGGAGTTTCGCCTGCAGTATAACTATCAATAAACGAGTCGATTACTTCAGATTTGAATTTTTTTTGATAAAATAAAATTTTGTGATTAATATTAATATTTTCTGATACCCTTTTTGCATCTAAAATGTCCTGTCCAGCACAGCACTGTCTACCTTCTTTCGACTGTTTATTATCATCGTATAACTTTAATGTTATACCAGTGACATCATATCCTTCTTGCTTCATTAGTGCTGCAACAACAGATGAGTCCACTCCACCTGACATGGCAACAACTACCTTTGTATCTTTTTTGAGTTTATTAATTCCTAGTGAATTCATTATTTAAGTGTATAATCTAAAAGAAAGTACTTTTCCATAATGCAAATTGATTTTGAACCAGGAGATTATGTTAAAAATCCTTCGAATATAGATTGGGGTATAGGTCAAGTTCAGTCTATTATTGGCAACAAGGTTACCGTGAACTTTGAAAATTTCGGTAAAAGAGTCATTAATATTGAAAATGTAAATCTTGAAAAAGTTAACAATGAAAACAAGTGAATTAAAAACTATAAGTGAAAGTTTAATTAATACTTTTAATGATGCTGGTAAAATCTCCATAGATCTCTACAAAAAAGGTTTAAAAATTGAAATTAAAAAGGACAAATCTCCAGTAAGCAATGGAGATCTAGAAGTAAATGAAATAATTACTGCTAAAATTAAAAGTCTTACTCCAAATATTCCGATAATTTCTGAGGAAACAGTTGATTTAAATGTAAAAAATACAGCTAAGATATTTTGGTTAATAGATCCTATTGATGGAACAAAAGAATATATTGCTGGTAAAGACGAATATACATTAAATGCGGCGTTAGTAATCGATACTGTACCTGTTCTTGGCTTAGTTGGCGTGCCAAAAAAAAACAGATTATTTTACACATTCGGCCCTGGAGAGAGTTATTTAATTGAGTTAGGAAAAACGAAGAGAATTAATTGTTCAAAGCAACAACCAAACGGTAAAATTGTCGCTTTGTCTAGTGTGCTTAAACCGTCAGATATAATATTAAATAAGTTAAAAGAGTATCATGTTAATTCCATAGTTAAGATGGCAAGTTCATATAAATTTTGTGTTATAGCTACTGGAGAATATGATATTTACGCTGCTCGTGAGAGAGCTAATGAGTGGGATTATGCAGCAGGTCATGCAGTAGCTCAAAATGCAGGTGCTATAATTAAAACGCTTGATGAAAAACCATTTTTATATGGTAAAGAAGATTATAAAAATCCTAGTTTATTAATAAGAAGATCAAAGAATTTAGATGATTAAAACAATTGCGATAATAATTCTATCGGTAACTTTTTTTGGAGTTCTATTTTTTATTTTAGTAAGAAATGCTTTAAAGAGAAAAATTGATCTTTTGGTTGAAGAGGAAAAAAAAAGAAAATCAGATAATTTTAATTAATTTGTTGAATTCATTTTTTTCTAAATCTAAAACTCTTTTAGATAATTCAAAACTAAAACCTCCTCTAGCTAATATTCCCATATCTTTTTTATAGAATAATTCTCTATTTTCCTCTGGCCTTAATGGCCCAATTCTTCTTCTTTTGCAAAGCTTAAGAGCTGATACGAAATCTGGCTCTATTTCATCTTCTTTTATTTTATCTAAACTTTGTTTAATAAATTTACTATCGATACCTTTATTTCTTAAAGATTGATTAATTTTATTTAAAGAATAACCTCTTCTTAAAAACATTCTAGCTTTCGAATCTGAGTACATTTCATCATTTAAAATTCTATTTTTTTCAAGATTTGAAATTATCTCATCTATGATAGATGTTACTTCTTTTTTTGATTTTGTGCCTTTAATTTTTGTTAAATATTTTTTTAGTAAATATATTTTTAATTGTTGTTTTGATGGATTATACTTTTCTAGATATGAATAAGCTAAGTCTCTAAGAT
>CACIWE010000019.1 GCA_902590285.1 uncultured Pelagibacteraceae bacterium
GATGTCTAAAATTATTAAAAATAAAAAAGCTAACAACTTGATTTTAGATTTGGGATGTGGTCTCTCTCATTTTTACAAGCATTTGAAATTTAAAAAATTTAAAATCCGATACATTGGAGTAGATCTATCGGAAAAAATGATAGAAATAAGTAAAAGACAATATCCAAAAAATAGATATTTTGTTTTAGATGTTTTAAAGGATCACTCAAAATTACCAAAAGTTGACTATATTATTATGAATGGCTTATTCACTAATAAAGGAAAATATTCTAACCATGTAATGCTTAAATTTTTAAAGAGTGTTCTTAAAGTATGCATAAACAAAGTAAATATTGGATTGTCATTTAATGTCTTTTCTGAATTCGTAGATTTTAAAGAAAAAGAAAATTTTTATCTAAATTTGAAAACTATAACTGATTTTATATACAAAAATATTGGAAATAAGTTTATTATAAATCACCATTACGGATTATATGAATATACAATCTTCATTTATAAAAAAATTTGATAATTGGAAAAAAGAAGGAGTTGTAATTGCTCCTAATTTTAAAAAAAGCTGGATGAAAAGTCATACAGCTGTACCTTTTGTCAAAAAAATATCTAAAGAAAATTTTTTAATTTATTTTTGCATAAGAGATAAAAAAAATAGATCTCATATCGTTACGAAAAAGATAAATTTAAATAAAAAAAAAAAATTTGGAATAGACTCAAGTATTATTTTAAAACCAGGCAGACTGGGAGAATTCGATGAAAATGGTGTGACAGCAACATGGGTTTGTGAAATTAAAAAATCAAAATATTTATATTACGTTGGATGGAGACCATCAAATACAGTTAGATTTTCGTTGTTCGTAGGTTTAGCTATAAAAAGAAAAAATTCAAAAAATTTTAAAAAAGTTGGAAATTTTCCGATTTTAGAAAGATCAAAAGTAGACCCTTTTTTGACAGGCACTTTAAGTATCCTTAAGGAAAAAAAAAAATTTAAAATGTGGTATGTGTCTGGAGAGGGATGGACAAAACTTAATAGCAAAGAAACTATTCCAAGATATAATATTAAATACGCAGAGTCACATGATGGAGTAAAATGGGAAAGAAAAGGTAAAGTGTGTATTAATTTTAAATCTAAATCTGAATACGCAATTGCTAGACCTTCTGTATTAAAAATAAATAACGTTTATTATATGTGGTACTGTTTCAAGGCTATAAATAGTGAGTACAAAATTGGATTTGCTGTTTCAAAAAATGGAATAAATTGGAAGAGAATAGATAAATTTTGTAATAGTCTTAACCAAAAAAGAAAAGCTTGGGACAAAAAAATGTTAGCATATCCTCATGTAATTAGAAATGGAAACGAGCTGTTAATGTTTTACAATGGTAATGATTATGGTAAAACTGGGATAGCATTAGCTAAATTAAGTTTAAATTTTTTAAAAAAAAATAGAACATTTTGAATAATGGTAAAATTTTATGGGACTCAAATGCTAAAAAAGATTAAAAAAAAAGAGCGCGATAAACATATAAATAATATTTATAAATTTGGCTATACAAAGATTGATCAGTTTTTGAAAACGAAATACAGAAATATTTTATTCAAAAAAGTTGTTCAAGAATTTAAGAAAACAAATTTGAAGACCTCAGAATATAATGGAGCTCCAAAAAGAAGTTCGAAAGATTTATTAGTTTTTAATTTAATAGGAAAAGATAAGATATTCATTGATTTAATATCTAATAATAATCTAGAACAGATTATTAGACCAATATTAAACGATCCTTTTTATAATAAAATTCCAGATAAATACCCAAATTATATTGTAGGTGCTTGTACAGCGCGTTCTAGCGGTAAAAAGTTGGACTTGCACATTGACTCAAGAATTCCATATAAAGGATCGCAGCCTATTTCATTTTTACTACTATTTTGTTTAGAAAAAATGGATGGTAAAAACGGGGCCACTATTTTAGTTCCAAAATCTCACTTATCTGGAACTTTCCCTCAAAAAAAAAATAATAACGTTAAAGTAGTCAAGGGTGAGCCGGGAGATCTTTTAATTTTTGATACCAGAATTTGGCACGGGACTACAGAAAATAAAACTAGTAATAGCAGATGGACTATAAATATTGTTATAACTCAATGGTGGATAAAACAACAACTAAATATTCTTCACTCTATCCCAAAAAAAATATTTTCAAAACTTTCTAATAAACAAAAACAACTACTTGGGTTTTGCTCAATACCTCCTGACTCGGTTAAAGATAGAATAAGTGTAAAAACTGGCTATGAAATCTTAAAAAAATATAAAACCAATTCCCTTGTGAATTAAGATTTATGAATAAATTTTATAAAGAAAACGGGTATAAAAAACTTAAAACTAATATTAAAAAAGAGGTAAAAGAAATAAGAAGAGAGTTTTTTAAGATTTTTTCAACTGTTTCAAAATTTAAAAATTTTAAGAAAACTGAATTTAAAACAGATAAAGATATAATCAATTTTTACAAAAAAGATAAAAAAAACTGGGTGCTAGCTTACGATTTATTAAGAAATTCGCATTTGATTTATAGTCTACTAGCAAATAAAAACTTTATTGAAAAAATTAAAAAAGTATCAGGTATTAAAAGACCTGTTCTAACTTCAAAAATTTTAGTAAGGGTGGATATGCCGGACGGAAAAGGATCTTCGCCGGCTCTTTCACACCAAGACTTTTGCGCACATCAGGGATCAAGTAATTCAATAACTATATGGGTTCCTCTCCAAAAAGTTAAGATTAAAAATGGTGCCTTAAAAGTTATACCAAAGTCTCACAAACACGGGTTTATAAGAGACGATGAAAATTGGAAAAAAAACATAATACCTAAAAATTTAATATCTGATAAATTAGCTTCTAAATTTGGTAATTTTATAGATGTTCCAACTGAACTCGGTGATACTTTAATATTTTCGACTTTTAGTATCCACAAATCAGGAATTAATGACTCAAATAATATCAGATTTTCACTAAATTTCAGATTTAACGATATTGAAAGCCAAGATTATGCAGACAGGAATTTTTATCTAAACGAAAAGACACAACAAAAAACTTTCGATGTAGATTTCAATCCAATTGTAAATTTTAATTAAAATTTAATTTAATCAAAATAAATTTATGAAGATATCAATAATGCAACCCACGTTTTTGCCATGGGTAGGCTATTTTTATATGATTATTCAAAGTGATATGTTTATTTTTTTAGATGATGTTCAGTTTGAAAGAAGATCTTTCCAATCAAGAAATAAGTTGCTTATTAGCAATTCGCAAAAAACTATTTCCGTTCCTGTGAACAGTAAAAATAATTATAATCAGCTTCTATCTGAAATCGAAATTAATTATCAGAGAGATTGGATAAATGATCATCTTAAATCCATATATTTTAATTACAATAAGCATAAATACTTTAGTGAAATTTATTCTTTAATAGAGAAAAATTTTCGACGAAAAGAAATTAAAATAATAGATTTAAATTTAAAATTAATCGAGTCAATTTGTAATTATTTAGAAATAGACACTAAATTTAATAAATCTTCTTTTTACAAAGTAAAAGAAAAAAAATCAAAAAAAATTCTTGGATTGATTAAAAAAGTTGGAGCGACACAATATTTGACACCTGAAAGAACTAAGGAGTATTTAGGTAATGACGGCAAAATTTTAAAAGATCAAAATATAGAAGTTACATTTCTTAATTATGAATGTAAAAAATATAAACAAAAAAACTCAGAAAATTTTATTAGCCATCTATCTATAGTAGATTTACTATTCAACCATGGTAAGAGTTCCAAAGATTTCATATAGTTGTTGATGTTTTATCCTAAATTTGTATTATTTCTTTAAGTGCAAAATATTCCTTTTATTTTAGAAGCAGGCTTAAATCATCTTGGAGATGAAAAAAAAGCAAAAAAATTTTTAAATTTTTTTTTAAATTCTAAATATAAAAAATTAACTTTTCAAATAAATACCACTGATTATTACAAAAAACATGCACATCAACTCAGTAATGATTTTTATAAAAAAGCTATTGATCTGGCTAATAAAAAAAAAAAAAAAATTGGATTAGCCGTATGTGATAACAATTCCTTTGAAAAATATCTCAATTTAAAATTTCATTTTTTTAAACTACTATCGATAGGAATTAAAAACAAAAAATTAATTTCTTTATTGAAAAAAACCAAAAAAGAAATTTTTATTTCATTAGGTGTAGCTAATAATTCTACAATTAAAAATTGTTTGAGACAATTTGGAAGAAAATCAAAAATAAATTTAATTTACACGAATCTTTCTTATGATCCAAAAGATTTAAATTTAAAAAAAATTGATGAATTAAAAAAAAAATTCAAACTGAAAGTAGGTTATGGACACCATTACAATAACGAAATGCCAATATATTTATGTAAAGTTTTAAACTATGATTTTATTTTTTTATATGTAAAATCTAAATATATAAATAACTTAAAAAAAAAATTACCAGATGATTTTCATGCAATTGAATTAGATAATTTAAATAGTATTGAAAAGAAGTTGGTAGAGATAAACGAATTAATGACTAATCGAAAATTAAATAAAAGGATTAAAATTTTTGAATAAATTTAAATATAAGAAATCTATCATATTGGGCGGCTCAAAAGGTATAGGTAGATCAGTAACAAAAGCTTTAAAGAAAACATCTAAAAAAATAATATCATTATCATCTAAGGATTTAGATTTATCTAACTCTTACTCGGTGAAACAGTTTTTAAAAACGCATAATAATACAGACATATTATTTTTAAATAGTGGGGGACCTCCTAATTTAAAATTTGAAGAAATTACTAATGACATTTGGATACGATATTTTAAACAACTTTTTTTAAGTTACTGTGAAATATTGAGAAAATTAAAAATAAATAAAGGTGGCTACATTTTTTATATTTCTTCCTCGATCATTAAAGAGCCAGAGGAAAATCTCATAATTTCATCAAGTTTGAGAATTGGATTTAGTAGTGTTTTGAAATCATTAAGTAAAAAATATGCCAAAAATAACGTTAGTATCATAAATATTGCACCAGGTCCTTTTAAGACACAAAGAGTTAAAGAATTGATTAAAAATATATCTGAATATGAAAAAAAATTACCTTTAAAAAAACTTGGTAATCCAGATGAGATAGGGAAATTTGTAAAATTTATAATAGATAACAAAATTAGATACATTACCGGAAGCACTGTTTATTTTGACGGCGGAATTAGTAAGTCATTATAGAGGATTTCAATAATAAAATTTATTTAGGTTATTAAAAAGATTTTTTAAATTTAAAGGCAAATTTAAGAAATTTGAGATCTTTTGTGTTATCTACGTCAATACCTGTATATTTATCTAAAATATAGATTGAAGTTTTTTTTAAAAGTATTTTTTTTGTCTGAAGATATTTTTTAGTATTAAAAAAATAAAAAGCTCCAGCGTCGTTATAAGCTGGTTTCAATTGTTGAGACATTTTTTTTGAATTTTTATTCCATACAAATTCGACAAATTTTTTTTTTTTAATAAAACTTCTAAAAAAAGTTTTATTTTCAACAACTGATAAAATTGCATCGTATTTATTGTTTTGTGTTTTTAAATAAGCGACTCTTAAATCCTTGGGTTTTATTAAGATAGCTGCTGGGAAAAGACAACAATGGTATTTAACATTTTCTGATCCTAGCGAAAGAATAAAATCATGCAAGGTTTCCTTAATTGTGGTTTGAGGTCCGGAAAGATGTTTAGGTCGCAAAAAAGGAACTTCCGCACCTGCTTTTTTCGAAACTTTAGCAATTTTCTTGCTATCAGTAGATACAAAAATTTTACTGAAAATTTTTGATTTTTTTGCAATCGCTATTGAATGTTCAATCAAGCTTTTGCCAGAAATTTTTACTAAATTTTTATTTTTTATTCTTTTACTTCCACCTCTAGCGGGAATAATACAGATAGGTTTTATATTTTTTATCATCTATTTTTTAAAAATTTCTTTTGGTTAAACTTTGATATTTATACACTTTTGATTTTAGTCTTCGTCCAAAATAGCTTTTAAATTTGTTTATATTAGTTCCATTTTCAGGTCTTAAAAATAAAATATCTTTTTTTGAAATTTTATGACCTTTTTCTAAATCACTTGCAAAATATATTCCTTTTCTTGCAATTTTCTGAATTTTGAGCTCTGCTTTTGAAGGATTTATTTTTCCATTACCCAAAAAAAATTTGTAATTTTTTGCAAAATTAACCAGATTGTTTAATTCTTTTTTATTAGAGGAATGTATATGATCTGGCCCTTTAAAATTGTTATTATAAGTAAAGTGTTTTTCAATTACCATTGCACCTTTTGCAATAGCAATTTTGCACGCATCTATCCCTTTGCTATGATCTGAAAAACCAGTTATTAATTTATAAGTTTTTTTTAATTTTACCATTCTGTTTAAATTCACTTTTTTGATACTACATGGATATAAAGAAACGCAATGAAGAAGAATTGGATTTTTTAAAATCTTTATTGCTCTCCTGATTTCATAGTTTCGAGACATACCAGTCGAAAGTATCGACGGTATTTTAGTTTTTTTAATTTCTTTTAAAAGCTCCAAGTTGTTTACTTCTGAAGAGGCGATTTTAATAAACTTTAAACCAATTTTTTTTACCCGCATTAAACTTTTGTGATCAAAAACAGAGCAAATAAAATCGATCTTTAACAATTTACAGTAGTTTTTTAATTTTTTAATTGTAGCGTCTGGCGTAAAATAACTTTTTTTAATTTTACGTCCTAAAGTATCTGGTTCAAATATCTGAAATTTAGCTGCATCTGCACCCGACTCTTTTGCGTCTCTTATCAATTTCTTAGCAATTTTTAGATGACCTCTGTGGTTCATCCCGATTTCAGCGATTATGTAAATTTTTTTTTCTCCTATCATTTATTATGTTTAACTAAATCTTAGCCTTTCATCAAATTTAGACAATTTTGCTATCTTAATTTTGCTAAATTACGGAGCTTTCTGTTATATGGCTCTGATTTCAGCAAAATTATACTTTACTGTTCAATAATTAAACGCTATACGTTCATTAGTTGAACATATTTATGAAACATAATCAAGATCATTTTAATGTATTAAGAAAGATTAATTTAAACCCCAATTTATCTCAACGAAAATTGGCTAAAGAATTAGGTTTCAGTTTAGGAAAACTAAATTATTGTTTAAAGGCGTTAAAAAAAAAAGGTTTAATAAAAATTAAAAACTTTAAACGACAAAGAGATAAAATTAAATACTTTCAATATATAATTACACCAAAAGGGATTTCTGAGAGAACTAAACTAACAATAAATTTTATGAAGAGAAAAATGCAAGAATACGATGATCTTAAAAATGAAATAGAAAATTCGGATATCTCAAATCTTAAAGATAAAAATTAAAATAATGTTATGTGGGTTACAGCAAAAATAAAAAAAAATTGTTCTGAAATTTTTAAAAGAGATTTGAATAGAATAGATAAACATGTAACATTTTATGAACCAAGATTTTCACTAAAATCAAAAATAAAAGGAAAATGGGTTTCTTATAGTAAACCCCTTTTAGATGGTTATATTTTTTGCAAACTAGAAAAATTAAAAAACAAAATTGATTTGGGTAAATATTTGTATACTAGAGGACTAAAATACTTTTTAGACGGAAATAAAATTGATCAGACCGAAATTGATAATTTTATTTTAAAATGTAAAAAATTTGAAGATGAAAATGGTTTTATAAAAAATATTTTTTTTAAATCAATCATAAAAAATAAAGGTAAGTTCCTAAGTGGACCTTTTAAGAATTTAGTTTTTAGAATAATTGAAAAAAGAAATAAAAAAATTAAAATTTCTTTTGGCAATTATACAATTACGGTGGATGAAAATAGCAATAATTTTTATCAACCTGCTTAAATAGAAAAAAATGATTAACTTTAAAAAATCGTTAAAGTTGAAGTGCGGAGCTATGCCTAAAGGTTCAAATTAGTAGGGAATTGTATTTGAATCAATTTTTTTCCATATAAATGTTTTTTAAACTTCTACGAAATTTTAGATTAATTAAATTTAGTTTTTCTAGACCTAAAGAAAAGAAAATAGCTATCTTAGACCCTGTTACCAGTATACACCTTAATGAAATTTTATTTAATTTTGATTATGAAATGGTGAAAACAAGGTATGAGGAAATTAATTTATATGTTCTATTTTTGACTTTAACAAATTCAAAATTCTATAAAGAATTAACTTTTTATCAAAACTATCTAGTAAATAAACTTAAACTTTTAAATCCTAAAATAATAATAACATGCACGACACATAATATTTTTTTTTTAAATTTAAAAAAATTTTTTCCAGATACAAAAATTATAATTATTCAGCATGCTACTTTATCATTGCATGTTTTGAAGGATATTTTAAATAATAAAGCTAAAAAAAATATATCTGAAAAATTTAAAATTGATTATGTTTGTATTTTTGGACCAAATAGTAAAAAGTTTTTTTCTAAATTTATTAATACCAAAAATTATATTTTGACCGGCTCATTAAAAAATAATCATTTTAAAGATAAAAAAACCGACAAGAAAGCGGTTATTTTCATCTCGCAGGTTAGATTTGAGAACAATAAATTGAGAAAAATTTTGACAAATTCTTATGAAAAATTCTTTTATCAAAATATAAAAGAATTTTGTTTAGATTATAAAAAAAAACTTTACGTTTTATCAAGTAGACGAAAAGATATTATTAGAGAAAAAAATTATTATGACAAAGTTTTCGGAAAAGGTAATTACAAATTCTTAAAAAATTTAAATTGGGCTAGTTCCTATAAATCAGCGTTGAAATTTAAATTTTTTATAACACATTCTTCAACTTTAGGCGCTGAATTAATGGCCCGAGAAAAAAGGGTGGCTTTTTTTCACGAATACGAGAAAAGACTTAATTTTTCGAAGAAATATCTAAAAAAAATAAAGAATACTCAAGATTATAATCAATCTTTCTATACAAAAAAATTCAATGGCAAATTTTGGTCTAGCACAAAAGATAAAAAAAAATTTAGAAAAATTCTTGAATACTCTTATTTTTGTAATGAAAAAGAATTTTTAAAAGATAAAAAAAAGTACATCGACCCGCTTGTAATTTTTAACAAAAAAAACAGTATCTTTAAAAACTTGATAGAAAAAATATATAACTAAAACTATGAAGAAAATTTGGGAACTTTTAGAGTTAAAACAAAAAAAACTATTTATATCTTTATTTGTTTTTAATATATTTGTAGTATTATTAGAGTTGGTGTCTTTAAGCTCAGTTTTCCCAATAATTTACTCGCTTAACAATGATCTTCAACTATTAGAACAAAATAAGATTATTGTTCAAGTATTACAGTTACTAGAAAATTATGAATATCATCCAGTAACTTTTTTTCTTATTTTCTTAGCTTTAATTCTAATTTTTAAAAATTTAATCTTAGCAATATATTTTTACTTGGAAAGTAAATTTGTTTTTGAAACACAAGAAGAAATATCTACGAAATTATTTACTGGGTTAATTAATAAAGATTATACTTTTCATTTAAATAACAATTCTGCAGATTTAGTAACTAGAGTTAGAACAGATGGACTAGTTATTAGAGATGTAATTTTTTCACTACAAAAACTTCTAAATAGCTTATTTTTTTTAATAGCCATTTTTTTCTTTTTATTATTTATAGATCCAAGAGGATTCATTTTGGCATTTACAACATTTACAACTCTCGGACTTTTGTTTTTTAAATTTTCATCAAAAAAAGTTTCAAAACTAGGAGAAATAAGACAAGAAGTTGAAATAGAAAGAACAAAAAAATTACAAGAAAGTTTTATAGGTATAAAAGATATAAAAACTTTTCTTAAAATGGATTTATTTGAAAGTTATTATCGTAGACTTGCTGCGAAAATTTCAAAAGTGTATTATATGAGAGCTTTTATTTCAAAATTACCTAAAGTCTTTTTAGAGGTTTTGATAGTAATTGTTGTAATTCTTTTAACAATATTTTTAATTTCAGACTCTAGACAAAATTCTGAAATTATCGCTATACTAAGTATTTTTGGTCTAACATCTATAAAAGCTCTTCCCCATATGAGCAATATACTAAGTTCAATTAACAGTTTAAAATTTTCAAAAAAAGCGACAGATTATTACAATAAGAATTTAAATTTTAACAAAGAATTTAAAAAAAACCTCATGCAAAATCATAGTAAATTTGAAAAATTCGAATTTTGTAATGTTGCATTTAAATATCCAAATAAAAATGAATATCTTTTCAAAGACTTAAGTGTAAGCTTTAAACTGGGAGAAACAATCGAGGTAAAGGGAGCAACAGGTGTAGGGAAATCAACATTAATAGATATTATATTAGGTCTTCAGACTCCACAAAAATTTAAGTTTAAAATCGATAATGTTATACAAAATTTACCTAAAGACTGGCTCAAAAATTTTAGCTATGTTCCACAATCTATATATCTTTTTGATACTTCAATTAAAAAAAATATTATCTTAGAGGATGATGAAAAAAATTTTAACAAAGAACTGTTTCTTAAATGTCTAAAATTAGCAAAAGTAGACGATTTTATTTATAAATTACCAAATAAAGAAGATACTTTAATTGGAGAGCTTGGTTCTTACTTATCAGGGGGTCAAAAGCAAAGAATAGGTATTGCAAGAGCAATCTATAAAAACTCACCTATAGTAATATTTGACGAGGCGACAAATGCTTTAGATAAAGAAACTGAAAAAAAAATCTACGAAAATTTATTTGCTTTTTTTAAAGATAAAATTTTCATAATTATAAATCATAGAGACATGAATGAGTATAAGGTTCTTAAAAAAATTACTTTAAATTAATCGCAATTTTTAATAAATTTTTATAAGAAATTTTTAAAGGATTTTGAATTTTTTTAAAAATACTTCTTACAAACTTTAAATCTTTTTCAGTATCGATACTAACGTTAAGATCCGAAAAATTTTTTTCTAGTTTTATTTTATTATCAATTAATCGATAATATTTTTTTTTACTTTTATAAATTGCTTTAGTTACGTGTTCCTTATCACTTTTAGTAAGATTCTTTTTAAGGCTTAAGATTTTTTTAACTGTAAAAATTTCTAAACTTAATCCTTTTGGAAAATTATGGTCTTTTTTATTGATATACCAGTAACTTTTTTTAACTTGCTTAAATTTTTTTAAAATTTTTTTAATTAGTATTCCATCTGGTAGAGCA
>CACIWE010000020.1 GCA_902590285.1 uncultured Pelagibacteraceae bacterium
TTCGTGTTCATTATTGATTGCTATACCCTTTTACTTAAGTAATTATCAAGTAACATTTTTAAATTCAATTTTTGAGGCAGTTTCAGGATTAACAGGAACAGGTTTTTCTATTTTTAAAAATATAAAATATCTTGATCCAACTTTAATCCTTTGGCGATCTTCATCCCAATGGATTGGTGGCCTGTTTTTTTTATTTTTTTTAGTTATCATATTTTCAAATAAGTCATTCAACTATAAGATGACAAGTCTCACATATTCAGGAGATAACAATTTTAATTCTAAAGAAAATGTAAAAGATAATATAATAAGAATATTTATAATCTATTCCTCAATAAGTGTAATTATTTTAACCTTGTTAAATATTTCCGGATTAAGACTGTTTAATTCACTAAATATGACTATGTCATTGACATCAGGCGGAGGTTTTTTGCCCAGCGATAGTATAAAAAATATTATAGAGACTAATTTCCAAAAACTAGTTTTTATTTTTTCATTACTAGTTTCAATGTTAAATTTTTATCTTTTATTTAATATATTTAACAAAAAAACTTTACTTAAAGAACATAGGGAAGATTTATACCTTTTAATCCTAACTATCATTCTTTTTGCGCTAATTTATTTTAATAATTATAAAGGGTTAGATATCATTGCAAGCGTAATAAGCAGCATTGCCAATTCAGGCCTTACATTAGTTAATACTGATAATAATTTAAGTTTATATTTCTTGTTATTGACTATTATTGGAGGTTCTTTAATTTCTAATACATCAGGAATTAAATTAACTAGATTTTATATATTACTTAAAATTACATCATCTGAAATAATAAAATTAATTAGCCCAAACAGTATAATTAATAAATCAATCTTTGGTTCTGATAAAAAAATATCTGATGAAAATGTGAAAATTTCTTTTTTAATATTTATTTCCTTTTTTTTTAGTCTTTTTATTTTATCCAGTTTTTTAGTAATAGATAATATTGGATTTGAAAAATCATTTAAATTATCAATATTAGCTTTAACTAATACTGTTAATTCTGAAATGTATAATATGCAAAATCTTAACTTTTCTAATCTATTAACATCATCAAAAATTAGTTTAATTTTATTTATGATAATTGGTAAAATTGAGCTAATATCAATTTTTTTAATTTTCAAAAAAATTTTTTTTAAGGATTAATGTCGAAAATAATTATTATTGGTGCAGGTGCTATGGGGTCAGCTTTTGCTCTGCCTTGTTTAGATAACAATCATGATATTAATATAGTGGGAACTCACTTAGAGAATGAATTTATTGATCAACTTAAAAAAAAAAATAATTTACATCCAGGGTTAAAGACTAAAATTCCTCAAGAAATTAAAATTTTGAAGTTTGAAAAATTTGATGAACTTTTAAAAACGAATGTGGATTTAATTGTTCTAGGTATAAGCTCCAAAGGTATTGAATGGGTAGCTGATCAATTAAGTAAAATTTATAAAAATGGCGAAATTCCAAAATTATTGATGCTCACAAAAGGTTTAAGCATACACAATGGTCAATATGAATTATTAGTAGATAAACTTGAGAGATTATTGGAAGTTAGGGGTATAAAAAAAGCCGATATTTCTGCTGTGGGTGGGCCTTGTTTGGCAGCAGGTTTGGCTAACAGAGTTCATTCAAGCGTTGTTATCGCAAACAAAAATATTCAAACTGCAAAAAAAATAGCTGATATGCTTAACACAAACTATTACCATACATCACATTCTGATGATCTTAATGGGGTTGAAGTTTCTGCTGCTATTAAAAATATTTTTTCAATGGCTGTTGGAGCAGCAAAAGGTTTATGTAGCAAAAATATTTCTAACGAATTAAGAGAAAAAAATTATTTAAATACAGCATCTGCTTTAATCAAACAATCAATTCATGAAATGGAAATTTTTGTTGAACACTTAAAGGGTAAAAAAGAAACTGTAAAAGGGCTGGCGGGTTTAGGAGACCTTTACGTTAGCTCAGGGGGTGGTAGAAATGCAAAAATGGGATCATATATTGGTGAAGGACTCACTTTTTCAGAGGCTAAAAAAACAAAGATGGAAAAAGTAACAGTTGAAGGAGCAGATCTAGCAAAAGAAATTGCAAAAAAAGTAAATGAAGATTTTGATCAAAAAAAATTACCTTTAATGTTAGGTATGATCAACGCTATTGTTGATGATAAAAAACTCGAATTAGATTGGGAGTCATTTAGATGAAGAAATTTATAATCTCAATTGATGCAGGGACAACATCTAATAGATCAATTTTGTTTGACTTGAAAGGAAAGCCAATTTTTTCTTCACAAAAAGAATTTACTCAATACTTTCCTAAAAGTGGCTGGGTTGAACATAATCCTGATGAAATTTGGCGAACAACTATAAAAACTTTAAAAGACGTAGTAAAAAAAGCTAGACGTTTAAAAGGTGAAATTTTAAGCATTGGAATTACAAATCAAAGAGAAACTACAGTATTATGGGATAAAAAAACTGGAAATCCCGTCTACAAAGCTATTGTTTGGCAAGACAGACGTACCGAAGAGTTTTGTAAAAAGTTGAGAAAACAAAACAAGGATACAATGGTTTTTAATAAAACAGGCCTATTGATTGATTCATATTTTTCAGGAACAAAAATTAAATGGATCCTAGATAATGTACCAAAAGCTCGTCAGCTTATGAATAAGAAACAGTTGTTATTTGGAACGATTGATAGCTTTTTAATTTGGAGACTTACAAAAGGAAAAGTTCATGCGACGGATGCAACAAACGCTAGCAGAACAATGATATATAATATTAGTTCAAATAAATGGGATGATACGATTTTAAATTTATTAAAAATCAAAAAACATATACTTCCCGAGGTAAAAGATTGTGCTGATGATTATGGCCAAACTCATTCATCGATTACAGGTAAATCTATACCTATAAATGGTGTTGTAGGAGATCAACAATCAGCTACTATTGGTCAATGCTGTTTCGAACCCGGCTCGCTTAAAAGCACATATGGTACTGGAGCATTTGTTTTACTTAATACAGGCAATAAAAAGATTTATTCAAAAAATAGATTGTTAACCACAATTGCATATAGAATTAACGATAAGACAACATATGCTATGGAAGGATCAATTTTTATAGCAGGTGCAGGTGTTCAATGGCTCAGAGATAGAATGAAATTTTTTAAGAAAGCTCCAGAGACAGAAAAAATTGTAAAATCTTTAAAAGATAATAATAATATTTATCTAGTACCAGCTTTTACAGGACTAGGAGCACCTTACTGGGATGCGAACGCTAGAGGAGTTTTAAGTGGAATTACTAGAGACACAAGTCCAAAGGAAATAGTAAGAGCCACAATAGAAGCTGTTGCCTATCAAACTTTTGATTTATTTGAAGCAATGAAACACGATGGTTTAAGACCTAAAATTGTTAAAGTTGACGGAGGAATGGTTATGAATAATTGGTTTTCACAATTTTTATCTGACATAGTTAATGTGAAAGTTTTGAGACCAAAAGTTCAAGAAACCACTGCATTAGGCGCTGCATTTATGGCAGGTTTACAAATTGGAGTTTACAAATCTTTAAAAGATATTTCTAAAAATTGGCATTTAGATAAAAAATTCTCACCGAAAATGCGAAATTTATCAAGAAATAAACTTTTAAAAGGATGGTCCGCAGCAATTAAAAAAACTTTGAGCAACTAACACACTCTATGGTTGAAAATTTAATTTAATTAAGCTCTGTACACTTTGGGTTAATTTTGGTTCAATATTACTTCATTAAAAACAACAATGGGGGAAATAACAAAATGTTAAAAACATTAAAAACTTTCTTAGCTGTTGCTGTATCATTTTCAATCGTAACTATTTCTAACGCATTTGCAGACGGTCATATGGCTGCAATCAAGAAATGGTCTAATGGAGAATTTAGTCTTTCAACTTTATCTGCAAAAGAGAGAGAGAAAGAACTAGAGTGGTTCCACAATGCTGCTAAGCCATTCAAAGGAATGTCTATCAAAGTATTGTCCGAAACTATTCCAACGCACGAGTATGAATCAAAAGTTTTAACTAAAGCTTTTGAAGAAATCACTGGGATTAAAGTAAATCACCAGTTACTCGGTGAAGGTGATGTTGTAATGGCTGTTCAAACACAAATGCAAACAAACGTTAGTATTTACGATGCGTACATCAATGATTCTGATTTGATCGGTACTCACGCTAGAATGCAACAAGCTGTTAACTTAACGAAATGGATGGCTGGAGAAGGTAAAGACGTTACTTTACCAACTTTAGACTTAGATGATTTCATTGGTAAACAGTTTACTACAGGCCCAGATGGCGACTTATACCAAATGCCTGACCAACAATTCGCTAACCTTTACTGGTTTAGAAAAGATTGGTTTGATAGACCTGAAATCAAAAAAGGTTTTAAAGCCAAATACGGATACGATTTAGGTGTACCATTAAATTGGTCTGCGTATGAAGACATCGCTAAATATTTCTCAGAAGATGTGAAAAATATTGACGGTGTTAGAATTTACGGTCACATGGACTACGGTAAAAGAGCTCCTGACTTAGGTTGGAGAATGACTGACGCGTGGTTATCAATGGCTGGAGCAGGTGATGTAGGAAAACCTAATGGAATACCAGTGGACGAGTGGGGAATAAGAATGGAAAAAGGTTCTTGTAACCCTGTTGGAGCTTCAGTAACAAGAGGTGGAGCTGCTAACGGTCCTGCTGCTGTATACGCAATCAGAAAATGGGATGAGTGGTTAAGAAATTACGCTCCTCCAGGTGCTGCGGCTATGGACTTCTATCAGTCTCTACCGTCACTATCTTCTGGAAACGTTGCGCAGCAAATTTTCTGGTACACAGCGTTCACAGCTTCTTTAGTAGGAAAAAATCCTAATAACAAAGTTGTTGATGATAAAGGAATGCCGTTATGGAGAATGGGTCCATCACCAAAAGGACCTTATTGGGAAGAAGGCATGAAGCTTGGATATCAAGATGCTGGATCATGGACTTTATTTAAGTCTACACCAGTTAAAAATAGAAAAGCTGCATGGTTGTACGCTCAATTCGTTGTATCAAAAACAGTAGACCTTAAGAAAAGTCACGTAGGTTTAACTATCATTAGAGATAGTTCAATAGACCACAAATCTTTCACAGAAAGAGCGCCAGCACTTGGCGGACTTGTTGAGTTCTACAGATCAAACAATAGAAATATTTGGTCACCAACAGGTGTAAACGTTCCGGATTATCCGAAATTAGCACAAATCTGGTGGCAACAAATTGGAGATGTAAACTCAGGTGCGTTTACTCCACAACAGGCTATGGATCGTCTTGCAGAAGAGATGGATTTAGTTATGTCTCGTATGGAAGCTGCTGATAAAGGTAGCAACGCATACGGTGGATGTGGACCAAGACTTAACAAACCAAGAGAAGCTTCTTATTGGTTAAATCAGAAAGGTTCACCGAAAGCTAAACGTGATGAGAAACCTCAAGGAAAAACTGTTCCATACGCGAAAGCTTGGAAATAGCAAGAGGTTAATCTAAATTGAAAAGGGGGCACTAGCTGCCCCCTTTTTTTAAAACTAAATTTAAAATTATGAGTCTAGAACTAAAAAATGTAGAAAAAAAAGTTGGAATAGATACTCATATTCATCCTACAAGTCTTAAATTAGAAAAAAATACCATAAATGTACTGCTCGGTTCCACACTAGCTGGCAAGACAACATTAATGCAAATAATGGCAGGGTTAGATAAACCAACCTCAGGTGAGATATGGTTTGACGGAAAAAATGTTACAGGCATGAAAGTACAAAAAAGAAATTGCTCTATGGTTTATCAGCAATTTATAAATTATCCAAATTATACGGTTTATGAAAATATTGCTTCTCCCCTTGCAATAACGGGAGTTAAAAATGATGAGATTAAACAAAGAGTAGGAAAGGTGGCTGAACTTTTAAAATTATCAGCAATGTTAAATAAAAAACCTGACGAATTATCAGGCGGTCAACAACAAAGAACTGCATTAGCAAGAGCTTTAGTAAAGGATTCAGATTTAATCTTATTAGATGAACCTTTAGCAAATCTAGATTTTAAATTAAGAGAGGAATTGAGAGAGGAATTACCAAAATTATTTGAAGATAGAGACTGTATAGTTGTTTATGCAACAACAGAACCGTCTGATGCTCTAATGATCGGGGGGAATACAGCAACATTATTAGAAGGCAAAGTTATTCAATATGGCAAAACGTTAGAGGTTTATAATAGGCCTGAAAATTTAATTTCAGCTAAAGTTTTTAGCGATCCACCGATGAATATAGCCGAGATTACAAAAAGTGGAGATAATTGTAAATTTACTAATAATAATGTTCAATGGAAATCATCAGTAAAAATTAAGGATGGTACTTATAAAATAGGTATAAGACCTCATAATATTACAACTTATAAAGAGGGAAATAATTCAGTTGAAATTAATGGCAAGGTTCAAATTTCTGAACTCAGTGGGTCAGAAAGTTTAATACATTTTACTAATGGAAGTTTAAATTGGGTTTCATTATCTAATGGAACTCAACAAAAAAATGTTGGAGAAGATACTAAACTGTACATGAACACAGATGAGTTTTTATATTTTGATCAAAATAACAGATTGGTAAACAATGGCTAAAATAACTTTAAAAGATTTAAGTCACAGCTATTTAGAACAACAGATTAATAATTCTGACTGGGCTTTAAGAGATGTTAATATTGATTGGAAAGACGGTGGAGCTTATGCTCTTTTAGGACCATCTGGTTGTGGAAAAACAACTTTATTAAATATTATTTCAGGCTTATTAAAACCAACAAAAGGTAGTGTTTTATTTGATGATAAAGATATGACATCACTTAATCCTGTTGAAAGAGATATTGCTCAAATATTTCAGTTTCCAGTTATTTATGACACAATGTCAGTTTACGATAATTTAGCTTTCCCTTTAAAAAATAGAGGTCTCTCTGATACACAAATTGCATCTAAAGTTAAAGAAATAGCTGAGATGCTTGAGTTAACAACTACACTAAACAATAGAGCATCCGGGTTAACAGCTGATGGTAAGCAAAAAATTTCTTTAGGTAGAGGACTTGTCAGATCAGATGTAAATGTAATTATGTTTGATGAACCATTAACTGTTATAGATCCACATTTAAAATGGGTTTTAAGATCTAAGTTAAAAGAACTACATCAAAAAATTAATCGTACTATGATTTATGTGACACATGATCAAACAGAAGCTTTAACTTTTGCAGATCAAGTTGTAGTCATGCATGAAGGTCAAATCGTCCAAACTGGAACACCCGTTGAATTATTTGAGAAACCCAAACATACTTTTGTTGGACATTTTATTGGTTCCCCTGGAATGAATATACTTCCTTGTGTAATTAAAAATGGGGAAATAAATTTTAGTGGTCAAAAAATTCAAAGTCATAAAGCTATAAAAAAATCAAATTTTAGTAAAACTCAAATAGGCATAAGACCAGAATTTATAGATTTTTCAAAAGATGGAATTCCAGTTAAAATTAAAAGAGTAAGTAATACTGGTAGACATAAAATTGTTGATACAGAATGTAATGAGGGAAATATTAAAATATTATCTAACGCCTCTACTGAAATTCCAAGTGGAAGCACTCATATAACTTTTAATCAAAAGTATACTTATGTTTATGGAGATAACTGGATCATAGAATAATGAATAAAACTATTAATCAAAAAGCGTGGTATTTTGTAATTCCCGTATTTGTTCTTGTTGCTTTTAATGCAGCTATTCCTTTAATGACAGTAGTAAATTATTCATTTCAAGAAACTTTTGGAAACAACGTTTTTGCTTGGGAAGGCACAAGATGGTTTAAACAAATACTGTTATCCGAAAGATTTCATGCTTCATTAGGAAGACAGTTTGCTTTTACTTTTATAATACTTCTAATTCAAATACCTTTAGGTATTGCTATTGCGCTTACAATGCCAAAAAAAGGATGGGGTGTTCCAATCTGTTTAATTTTAATGTCTATGCCGCTTTTAATACCTTGGAATGTTGTTGGAGCAATGTGGAATATCTTTGCACTTCCAGATATTGGTTTTCTTGGTCATTCATTAAACGCAATTGGTTTCGATTATAACTTTACCCAGCAACCGGGTGATGCATGGTTCACAACTATTTTAATGGATGTTTGGCACTGGACATCTTTAGTTGTTCTTTTATCTTACGCAGGTCTTAACTCAATTCAGCCTGCGTACTATCAAGCTGCAGAAATCGATGGCGCTAGTAGGTGGGCAACTTTTAGATATATTGAATTACCAAAAATGAAAAAGGTTTTAACTTTAGCAATTTTATTAAGATTTATGGATAGTTTTATGATTTACACTGAGCCATTTGTTTTAACAGGAGGTGGGCCAGGAAATACTACAGCATTTTTATCCATTGACTTAGTTAAAATGGCTTTGGGTCAATTTGATCTAGGACCAGCGGCTGCGATGTCACTAATATATTTCTTTATTGTACTTTTAGTTTGTTGGGTTTTTTACAATTTAATGATGAAAAATGAGGCACAGTCATGAAAAAATATAAATGGTTAGTACCTACATTATATATAATTTTTTTAATGCTACCGATCTATTGGTTAATTAATATGTCATTCAAGACAACTACTGAAATTATAAATACATACTCTTTATGGCCACAAAAATTTACAATAGAGAATTATGTAAAAATATTTACAGACAGCACTTGGTACATGGGTTATATAAATTCAATTACTTACACAGTATTTAATACTGTTATTTCAGTAGCAGCTGCTTTACCTGCAGCTTATGCGTTTTCTAGGTATAAATTTTTGGGAGATAAACACCTATTCTTTTGGCTGTTAACAAACAGAATGGCTCCACCAGCAGTATTTGCTTTGCCATTTTTTCAGTTTTATTCATCTGTAAACTTATTTGATACTCACATAGCCGTAGCGCTGTCTCACTGTTTGTTTAATATTCCCCTTGCAGTTTGGATACTAGAAGGATTTATGTCTGCTGTTCCTAAAGAATTAGATGAAACAGCTTATGTAGATGGGTATTCTTTTGGAAGATTTTTCTTTAAAATATTTGTTCCAACTATTGCAGCTGGAATAGGTATAACAATGTTTTTCTGCTTTATGTTCTCGTGGGTTGAACTTTTATTGGCCAAAACACTAACAGCCACTGCTGCAAAACCTATAGCAGCTACTATGACTAGAACGGCTAGCACCTCGGGCTATGAGCTTGGCTTATTAGCTGCAGCAGGAACTTTAACAATAATTCCAGGCGCAATTGTAATTTATTTTGTTAAAAATTATATTGCTAAAGGATTTGCGATGGGAAGGGTTTAATGTTTACGAGCTTGTATGCAGCAACATGGGGTGACGTTGGTAAAGCAAAAGAAAAAGGTTTTTTTGATTTTGATTTATTTTCATGGATGGCTTGGACATGGCAAACGGCTGCTTTTTTCATTTTTATAGCTTTATGCATAACAGTAATGCTTATTTGGGAAAAGAAAGTACCAGGAGGTTCTCCAAGAAAAGGTATTTTAGGTCTAGATACAACTAGAGGTGATAGATTATTTGTTTCTTTATTAGGAAGTGCGTTTATTCATTTAGCATGGTTAGGCCTCGTTGGTAGTCTATTGTGGATAGCATCAATTATTTGTGTTGCTTATTTTATTGTTGTATTTAAATACGTATAGCAAATGGTCAAAGTAGGAATTAATGGTTTTGGTAGAATAGGGCGGCTAATCCTTAGAGCTTTATTAGAAAACTATAAAGGTAAAATTAAAGTAGTAGGAATTAATGATCTTGGTTCTATAGAAGCCAATGCTCACCTAATAAAATTTGATAGTACACACGGAACTTTAACTCAAGAAGTTAAAACCTCATCTGAAGGATTTCAAATAGGAGATCAAAAAATAAAAGTTTTTGCTGAAAAAGATCCAGCCAAACTTCCATGGGGAGAGATCGGGGCAGATGTTGTTTTAGAGTGTACAGGTTTCTTTTTGGAAAAAGCTTCAGCAAGTAAACATATTGAAGCTGGTGCAAAAAAGGTAATTATTTCTGCTCCTGCTAAAGAAGTAGACTTTACAGTTGTTCAAGGGGTTAATAGCAAAGGATTAACAAAAGAACATAATGTTATTTCAAATGGATCATGTACAACTAATTGTTTAGCTCCAGTGGCGATGGTTTTAGAAAATTCGTTTGGAATTGAGTATGGTTACATGACTACAATTCACAGTTATACTGGTGATCAAAAATTATTAGATACTCTTCATAAAGATCTTAGAAGAGCAAGAGCTTCAGGTGATGCAATGATACCGACATCTACTGGTGCAGCAAAAGCAATGAGCTTAGTTTTACCCAGTTTAAAAGGAAAATTAGATGGAACTGCAATAAGAGTACCAACTCCTAATGTATCTTTAATTGATCTTACTTTCGTACCTAATAAAGAAGTAACTGTTGAAAGCATTAATGATGCAATGAGTAAAGCTGCGAACGGACCTTTAAAAGGTATACTCGCTACAAATTCAGCACCACTAGTATCAAAAGATTTTAATCATAATCCTCACAGCTCAATATTTGATCTAACACAAACACAAGTCATCAAAAGTAAATTTAGTAGAGTGCTTTCCTGGTATGATAATGAATGGGGTTTTTCAAACAGGATGTGCGACACAACAATTCAGATAGCTGGATTAATTTAAATAAGTTCAAAATGATAACGGTAGTTATGCCATCTTTTTTTAGCGCTGAGCTTGTAAAAGAGAGAATTCAAGAAATGGGTAGTGATACACCAATAATAATTATTGAAAATTCTAAAGATGAAAACTTAAAAGAAGAACTGGAAAAAAAATATAATAATGTAAGTGTAATTATTCCTAGTGAAAATTTAGGGTGGGGAAAAGCAATTAATTTAGGTATTAAAATAGCAAAAACAGAAATGGTTTTTGTGACACAACCCGATGTAAAATTAATAAACAACTGCATGCAAAAATTAAAAGAATGCGTTTCATCATTCAATGATTTTGCAATTATAACTCCATACGATCAGAATGATGAAACATATAAAAATTTTGAGG
>CACIWE010000021.1 GCA_902590285.1 uncultured Pelagibacteraceae bacterium
AAAATCTTCAAAATCTAGAAAATACAAAAAAGAGAAATATAGAAATTGAAAACGAACTACTTAAGGCAGAAGAAAAATATAATTCTATCAATCAAAATATTAAAGAGATTCAATCAAAACTTTCTGAGCTTAAAGAGAATAAAGCTAGAAATGAAGCAACTGTTGAAGGTATAGAAAATAGAAAAAAAGATCTTTTATTTTCTGTTAAAAGCGAGCTAAATATTGAAAATGAGGATGAGCTATTGCCTAGATCAGATTTAAATGAGATTTCACCAGACAAACTTCCTAGTTTAGATGAGCAGTCTGAAAAATCTGAAAAGATTAAAAAACAAAGAGACTCACTAGGCTCTGTTAACCTTAGAGCAGATGAAGAAACAAAAAAATATGAGGTAGAAATAAAAAAAATGGAAGATGATAGAGCTGATCTTTACTCTGCAATAGTTAAATTAAAAACTAGTATTGATGAATTAAACCAAAAAGGAAGGGAACGGTTACTAGAAGCTTTTACCAAAGTTAATAGAAAATTTAATGAAGTGTACACAAAATTATTTAATGGAGGTACCGCCAAAATAGAATTAGTAGACTCGGAAGATCCGTTAGAAGCTGGTTTAGAAATGTATGTTTCTCCACCAGGAAAAAGACTACAATCAATTACATTGTTATCGGGAGGAGAGCAAGCTTTAACAGCTTTATCATTAATCTTTGCAGTTTTTTTGGTAAATCCATCTCCAATTTGCGTTTTAGATGAGGTCGATGCCCCATTAGATGATGCAAATGTAACTAGGTTTTGTGGATTACTGGACGAGCTTGCTAAAATAACAAAAACAAAATTTATTATCATAACTCACCATGCCCTTACAATGTCACGAATGCACAGACTGTATGGGGTTACAATGGCGGAACAAGGGGTTAGTCAGTTGGTATCTGTCGACTTACAAAAGGCAGAAGAGTTAGTTGCGTAAATTGTAATGACTATACCTGAGGATTTAAAAACTCGCCTAAAAATTGCAAAATCAAAAATAAAAAAACAAGTTTTGTTGGAAAATGAAAAAAAGGGCTCATTTATAGGTAGTGCTTTTAAATTAGGGACAGAACTTGTAGCTGCAGTAGCCGTTGGGACAATAATTGGGTTTATTTTAGATAGTTGGTTTGATACTAAACCTTGGTTAATAGTAATTTTCTTTTTTTTAGGCACGGTAGCAGGAATATTAAATGTAATACGCACAGCGAACCGCATGCAAAAAGAGGATTAAAATAAGGAATTTATGGCAAGCAATCCAATGCAACAATTTAGTGTTCATAAAATTGGACCTGAAATAAAAATTGCTGGAATAGATTTATCTTTTACGAATGCAAGTCTATTCATGGTTATTAGTGCATCTATTATATTATTATTTTTATTTTTTGGAACTAAAGAGAAAAAAATTGTTCCAGATAAAATTCAACTCATTTCTGAGATGTTTTATACATTTGTTGCCAAGATGATAAGCGATACCGCAGGTTCAAAAGCTAAACCTTATTTTCCTTTTATATTCAGTTTATTTATGTTTGTTTTATTTTGTAATATGGTAGGGATGCTACCATATGCGTTTACAGTAACTAGCCATATTATTGTTACCTTAATTATGGCACTTTTTATTTTTGTAGCAGTTACTATAATTGGATTTGCTAAACATGGTTTTAAATATTTGAGCATATTTATTCCAAGTGGAGTTCCAACGGTTCTATTACCATTAATCACTGTTATTGAAATAATTTCATATTTAAGTAGGCCAGTCAGTTTGTCGGTAAGATTGTTTGCAAATATGATGGCAGGACATACAATGTTAAAAGTTTTTGGAGGATTTGTTATAAGCTTAGGATTGCTAGGCGGGTGGTTACCGCTTGGTTTTTCAATAGCATTAACAGGCCTAGAAATCTTAGTTGCATTTCTTCAGGCTTATGTTTTTGCAATATTAACCTGCATCTATTTGAACGATGCACTAAATTTACATCATTAATTAATAAAGGAGGAGAAATGGAGTTAGAAGCGGCAAAAATGATTGGAGCAGGTCTTGCTGCAATCGCTTTAGCAGGAGCTGGCGTAGGTATCGGAATTATTTTTGGTAACTACCTCTCAGGTGCTATGAGAAATCCGTCTGCAGCTCAGAAACAATTCCCTAACTTGTTGTTGGGATTTGCTTTAGCAGAGGCGACTGGACTATTTGGTCTTGTAGTAGCTTTAATTATTTTATTTGCATTTTAAATAAATAATTATGAATAAGAGCTTTAGTTTTATTATAGCTTTGTTAGCTATAAGAAATAATTTATTTGCAGCTGAGGCGGGTATGCCTCAGCTGGACCCAAAGTATTGGGCTTCACAAGCTTTTTGGTTAATTTTAGTATTTACAGTTTTGTATATTTCTACAGCTAAATTTTATCTTCCAAAAATTAAAAATAATTTAGATGACCGTGAAAATAAGATTAAAAATGATTTGGATGATGCTAATAAATTTCAAGAATTGTCTGAGTCTAAACTAAAAAAATATGAGAAGATTTTGGAAGATGCAAAAAAAGAGGTTGTTAAAATTCACATTGAGTCCAAAAATTTATTAGATAAAGATATTCAAATAAAAAAAGAAATTATTGAAAAAGAAATTGAAAAAGAAATTCTTAAAGCTCAAAAAGAAATAAGTGATCTTAAAAAAAACTCTATCTCCGATATTCAAAAAATATCAGAAAACATTGCCTCAAATATAATTGAAACAATTTCAGGTGACAAACTTAATGAAAGTAGTATCAAAGCAGCTGTTGAAGACATATCAAAAAAAAACCTAGGTAAATATTTATGACAATTGATGCAACTTTTTGGGTAATGATATCTTTTTTTGCTTTCGTAGGACTACTTATATATTTTAAGATACCTCAAAAAATAAAAGCAAACTTAGATGAAAATATTAAAAATATCAAAAATCAAATTGATGAGGCGGACAAACTAAAAGAAGATGCTAAAAATATCCTAGCAGAACATGAAAGAAAGATTAGCAATTCTAAGGCTGAAGTAAAAGAAATGATAAATAAAGCTAATGAGGAGGCTGAAAAGAATGTGATTAAAACAAATCAAACTTTTCACAATTTAATGGAGACTAGAAAAAAAAATGCTGAGGAGAGGATTAAACAGCTCAAAAATCAAGCTTTGAAGGATATCAAAAATGCTTCGGTAAAAATTGCGATAGACTCAGTAGAAAAACTCATTAAAAATTCACTGGATAAAAGCAAATTAGATAAAATTTACAGTTCTAGTCTTGAAGAAACAAAATTAGCACTTAAGAAAAAATCTAGTTAAAATAGGCCATAAAATATGGCAAAAAAAACAACTGTTATTGGTTCAGGTTTCGGGGGGCTCGCAGCTGCACTTAGATTAAAAGCTAAGGGCCATAAAGTTACTTTAGTTGAAAAACATCCTGATCTTGGTGGTCGTGCTAGAGTTTTTAAAAAAGATCAGTTTATTTATGATGGTGGTCCAACAGTAATAACTGCACCATATCTATTTGAAGAATTATTTTCACTATTTAATAAAAATATTTCTGACTACGTCGAAATAGTGCCATTAGATTTATGGTACCGATTTATGTTCAGTAACGGGGATACATTCGATTATAATGGTGACGATAAATCTATGGAAGAACAAATCAAAAAGTTTAATCCATCTGATTATAATGGATATAAAAATTTAGTTAAGTTTACTGAAAAAATTTTTAATAAAGGTTTTACAGATTTATCTGACAAGCCCTTTAATAATTTAACCTTTATGATTAAACAAATTCCATCTTTATTAAAATTAAAAAGTTATAAGTCAGTCTACAACTTAGTATCAAACTATATATCTAATGAGAAATTAAGAAGAGTATTCAGTATGCATCCCCTTTTGGTAGGTGGAAATCCTTTCAGTACAACATCGATATATACATTAATTTTATTTTTAGAAAAAAAATGGGGCATTCACTACTCAATGGGAGGAACGGGAAGTGTTGTAAAGGCACTAGAAAAACTGATGATCGAGGAAAATATCAAAATTATTAAAGACGCTGAAGTAACAGAAATACTTACAGAAAATAAAAAAGTGAAAGGTGTTAAAATTAATAATTCAAAAATAATTAACAGTGATTATGTTATTTGTAATTCCGATCCTCCGAATGTTTACAATAACTTAATAAAATCAAAGGCAGATTATAATTTTTTATTTAAACAAAAAATGAAAAGAATGGATTATTCAATGGGATTATTTGTTTATTATTTTGGCTCTAAAAAAAAATATAACGATGTTGCACATCACACAATTTATTTTGGAGAAGCTTATGAAAAACATCTTGATAAAATCTTTGAAAAAAAAATACTTTCTGATGACATAAGCTTTTATTTACATCGACCGTCTGCGACAGATGCTAAAATGGCTCCAGCCGGCCAAGATGCTTTTTATGTATTGGTTCCTGTACCAAATAATTTGTCTAAGGTTAATTGGATTGAAGAAAGTGAAAAATTTAAAGATTTAGTTTTAGATAAAATGGATAAAACTATTCTGCCTGGTATTAAAAAAAATGTAGTGAGTGATTTTTATTTGACACCTGATTATTTTGAAATCGATTTAGCAACTCTTCATGGGTCTGGATTCTCGATTCAACCAAAATTTTCTCAGTCAGCTTATTTTAGATTTCATAATCAATCTGAAATTTATAAAAACTTATACTTTGTAGGTGCCGGAACACATCCGGGTGCTGGTATGCCTGGGGTTCTTTCATCAGCAAAAGTTTTAGACAAATTATTTTAATGAAAAGTAATTTATTAAAAAAACATGCAAAATCTTTTTATTGGGCAAGTTTTTTTCTGTCAAATAATACTTTGGAGAAATGTTCATCTTTATATAACTTCTGTAGGACATTAGACGATATAGTTGATAATGATAATGATCTAAGTGTAAAGAAAGAAATTTTCTCAAAATTTAAAAGAGAATTTGAAGATAAAAATTTAGAAAATCAAATTATAAAAGATATGTGGTCGGTTATTGAAAGTGAAAAAATTTCTAAACAAATAATAATAGATTTATTTGATGGAGTTGAAACAGACCTAGAGGAAAAAGTCGTAATTAACTCAAAAAAAGAATTACTTGTTTACTCTTATAGAGTAGCAGGAACAGTCGGATTAATGATGTCAAAAATAATGAAAGTAAAAAATAAAGAGGCTCTAAAAGGCGCGATTGATTTAGGCATAGCCATGCAACTTACTAATATTGCTAGAGATGTTTGTGAAGATAAAGCGCGTAATAGACAATATGTTAAACACGATTTTTCATCAATTCAAGATATTATTAATGAGTCTCAAACATTTTACGAAAAATCATTTACATCTATTAGCAGTATACCTGTAAAATCCAGATTTTCAGTTATTGTCGCAAGACGAGTTTATAGAAAAATAGGCGACTACATTCTCAACCAAAAAAACATAGATAACTATAATAAAGCCGGCAAAATTTATGTCCCGGTATTTGAAAAGGTAATTCAGACTTTTTTATCTGTTATCGACTTTATTAAGTTATTATTCATAAAAAATTTAAATTACGACAATCAATTAAATCATAATATTTTAGAACAAGAGATTAATTTGAATGAAAGAATTTGATTATATTATTGTTGGAGGTGGATGCGCAGGTTTATCTTTGGCCTATGAGCTTGAAATAAATAATAAGTTAAAGGAGAAAACTTTAGCAATAATTGAAACCCGTGACAAGTACAAGAGAGACAAAACTTGGTCATTCTGGAAAGTATTTGATCATAATTTTGAAGATTGTGTAATTAAAAGTTGGAACAATTTTACAATTAATACTGCTGAAAACTCTAATGAATTAACAAATAAAGAATTTCCTTACCAAAGTATCGATAGTGGAAAATTTTATAAGAAGATAAATGCTAAACTCTCTACAAATTCCAATATTAGTTTTTTTGTAAATCTAAACGAAATCAATTCAGAAAATTCAATAATTTTTAATAGTATTTTTGAAAAAGATCTTGATAAATCTGAGTTATGGCAACACTTTCAAGGTATCGAGATAGAGACACCTAAGAATATTTTTGACGATGAAATAATAAACTTAATGGATTTTAATTGTGATCAGAGAAAAAATGTACATTTTTTTTACACATTGCCATTCAGCAAAAATAAAGCTTTGATTGAAACTACTTGGTTATCAGATTTAGAGGATAAGAGCCTTAGAGATTACCACTTTCAGTTAGAAAATTATATTGAGAATAATCTAGGTATAAAAAACTATAAAATAAATTTTACTGAAAAAGGAGCTATACCACTCTTTTCTCCATCATTAAGTAATAATAATAAAATAATTAATATTGGATCAGCTGGGGGGATGACACGTTTAAGTACAGGTTACACTTTTTTGAACATTCAAGAGCATAGTCGTTATATTGTAAAAAATATTGACAATATTAATAAAGCAAAAATATTCTCCATAGGAAAAAAATATCAATTTCTTGATAAAGTATTTCTAAGAGTATTAGAAAAGTATCCCGAAAAGATGCCTAAAATTTTTTTTAATATGTTTAAAACTTCTTCAAACACGATTATAAAATTTTTATCAAATAAAAGTAATATTATTGAAGACATAAATATTATTAGCAAAATGCCAAAATTAATTTTTTTAAAAGCATTGTTCAATTAATGGAAAATATTAACTTTAAGCACTCAATTATATTTTTTAATTTTTGTATTTTGATAAGCCCTCTTTATCTAATACTGAATTTTGAACCAGTAATTTTTTGCTTGTTTTTAATTTTAATTTTGGGAATTTCTCACGGTGCATTAGATAATACCAAAGGAAAAAAACTTTTAAAATTATTTGGATACAATCAAACTGTATACTTTTATTTTGCCTATGTATTAATTTCATTATTGATAATAATATTCTGGTTGCTATTTCCTAATACAATTTTATTACTTTTTTTAATTGTGGCTGCCTATCACTTTGGAAAAGAAGATACAGTATTTTTTTTTAGAAAAAAGTTTTTCATATCTGAGTGTTTATTCTTTTTAAAAGGATCAACAGTAATTATGGCTCCATTATTATTAAAAAAAGAAGAAACTAATGAAATATTTAGGACTCTAAATTTTAAAGTTTTTGAAGCAGGATTTTTTAGTAATGAATTTTTAATTGGAATGTTATGTCTTGGTTTTTTATCATCTATGTACATTTCAAAAAAAGAAAACACAAATCTAAAAGGTGTCATGATCATGGACTTTTTTTCTATAATCATACTTAATCTTTTTTTGTCGCCTATTTTAGCTTTCACTCTTTATTTTTGTTTTCTTCACTCAATTAGGCATTCGATTACTCTTATTTTTGAGTTAGATAGGTCTTTTAAGCCAGGACTTAAAAAATTTATAATTAAAGCTATCCCTTTAACTTTTGTAACTGCAATAATTTTTTTATTGGCAATATATTTTTTAAATAATTTTTATAAGCTTGATGAGGCTATTTACAAGGTAATATTTATTGGTTTGGCGTCACTTACTTTTCCGCATATATTGTTAGAATATCTTTTAGAAAAAAATGAAAAAAGAACTTAAAATTTATTTAGCGTCACCAAGAGGATTTTGTGCTGGAGTTAAAAGAGCAATTGAAATAGTTGAAAAGTCTATTAGCAAGTTTGGAGCTCCAGTATATGTTCGTCATGAAATAGTGCACAATAAGCAGGTTGTTGAAGAGTTAAAAAAAAAAGGTGCTATTTTCGTTGATGAATTATCTGACATAGATGACACAAGTAGACCTGTAATTTTCTCAGCTCATGGAGTACCAAAGTCAGTCCCAGAGGAAGCTAAATCAAAAAATTTGTCCTTTGTAGACGCAACTTGTCCATTAGTTTCAAAAGTTCACAGAGAGTCGGAACAGTTAAATAAAAATGGTTTCGATATATTATTAATCGGACATAAAAATCACCCTGAAGTTATTGGAACAATGGGTCAGCTTCCAAAAGAGTCAATTAAACTAATCGAAACAAAAAATGATGTTGGTCTGTTAAAAGAGAACGATTTTAAAAAACCTCTTGCATATATTACTCAAACAACCTTGTCCGTAGATGATACAGCTGAAATAATTGAAGCTCTTAAAAAAAAGTTTCCAAAAATTAAAGGGCCTATTAAAGAGGATATATGTTACGCAACTACTAACAGACAGTACGCGGTAAAAGAGATAGCTTCAAAGTGTGATATGTTTTTTGTAGTGGGTAGTCGTAACTCATCTAATTCTGTCAGATTAGTTGAAGTTGCAAAAAAAGCAGGTTGTAATAATTCTCATTTAATGCATTCTGGAAAAGAAATTCCTTTTGAAGAAATAGAAAATTCTGAAACCATTGGAATATCTTCTGGAGCATCGGCACCAGAAAAGCTTGTTCAAACTTTGTTAAACGGTTTAAGAAAAGATAGAAATGTTTCTATTGAGGAAGTAATAGTTGCGGAAGAAAAGGTTGTATTTAAATTGCCGAAAGAACTTAATTAATGGCTGTCTATACAAAGTTAAATCAAAAAAAGGTTGAGGAAATTTTATCTAATTATAATTTAGGTAAGTTAGAATCATTCAACGGAATTGAGGAAGGTATTGAAAATACAAACTATTTTTTATCGGTTAATAAAAAAAAATTTATTTTAACTATTTACGAAAAAAGAGTTAAATCTTCTGATCTTCCTTTTTTTTCTGATCTAATGTCATCTTTAAATAAAGCTAGCTTTAAATGCCCTGCTCCTATTTCTAATAATAATAATGAAACTATTACAAATTTTGGGGGTAAAAAATTAATGATCGTGTCATTTCTTGAGGGAAAAGCAAAACAAAATTTATCTCCAGCCAATTGTAAATCAATCGGATCTGAAATAGCTAAAATGCATGAGCTCACAAAGAATTTAAAATTAAAACGACAAAATGACCTATCCGTGAATTCATGGAGAAAATTATTTAATTCAGTCAAAGATAAGTGTGAAAATATACATAAAGATCTGCCAAAATTAATTGACGAAAATCTGAATGATGTGGAAAAAAATTGGCCAAAAAATCTGCCAAGAGGAATAATCCATGCAGATTTATTTCATGACAATATTTTTTTTATTCAAGATAAATTTAGTGGTGTAATTGACTTTTATTTTTCATGTGAAGATTTTTTTGCCTTTGAAATTGCTATTTGCTTTAACGCTTTATGCTTTGATGGTTTAAAAAATAATTTAAGTTTTAATGTTACAAAAGCTAAGAATTTTATAGATGGGTATACATCTGTAAGAAAAATGTCTCAAGAAGAATTAAATAATATTAAGGTTTTATCTCAAGGCGCTGCTTTAAGATTCCTGCTAACTCGTGTATTCGATGCATTGAATAAAGTAGAAGGAGCAATAGTTAAAGTTAAAGATCCGATAGAGTATTTAAAAAGATTAGAATTTCACAAGAATGCAAAAAATTATGAGGATTATTTTTTTTAATGAAATTAAAAATTTATACTGATGGTGCTTGCTCTGGAAATCCTGGCAAAGGAGGTTGGGCGGCAATTATCTTAAATGATACTAATCAATCAAGTATTTCTGGAAGTGAACGTAATACAACTAATAATAGGATGGAATTAACGGCTCCAATTATGGCATTAAAAAAGATAAAAAAGAAATCAGAGATTACAATTTTTACTGACTCAAAATATGTGAAAGATGGAATAACTGATTGGATTAAAAAATGGAAAGTTAATAATTGGAAAAGTTCAAATAAGAAACCTGTTAAAAATAAAGATCTTTGGATTAAATTGGATAATGCTTGTCTAAAACATAATGTTACTTGGAAATGGGTAAAGGCACACGCTGGTAACAAATATAATAATCTTGTTGATGAATTAGCTGTTTCGAAAACTAAATAGATCTTAAATGCTGAGTATAAATATCCTCTTTTAAAAATTCTATTAAAGTAGATCTTTGAAGTGTTGTGTATTTTGCTTCATTGCTATTAAACTTAGATAAGTTTAAATCACATATTTTTTTATTTTGAATATTATAAAAATCTATTGTTTTAGGGTGAAATATTTTTTCATTATTTATTTTATCGAAATTAATTTGATTCAAAATTTTAATACTATTAGTTGCTAATTGAATACCGTAACCCTCTTCTAAAGACAAACTCTCCTCCCTTTCATAAACCATAAATTCATGATCGGTATGTTTTTTTAATAAGTTCGCAAGAGTTAATCCTGCTATACCGGCGCCAATTATTGCTATTTTCTTTTTCATTAAAATAAATTTGAAATTTGTCTGAATATTTTCTTTGTGAAGCTAGGTATAAATTCTTTTTTATTGTCTAAAGAGTGCCAACTATATTCTGATGGTATCTTATTG
>CACIWE010000022.1 GCA_902590285.1 uncultured Pelagibacteraceae bacterium
CCCTCTGGTTTCTTTTTTTCTTTAAGTCTTGCACGTTTAACTGATGCTAAACTTCTTTGTTTAATTTCTATTTCTTCGACATTTAAAGCTCTAGAAACTGTTAATTTAAAATCACGTTTATCAATTGGACCTTTTAATTTTAGTTTACTTTTACCAGCAGGCTTATTGTCTTTTTTAATAAAATCTTTTGTAGCCTGTTGTTCTATAAATTTTCTTGCAAAGTTTTTTTTCTTACTTTCTGGATTAAGATTAATATTAGGTGAAGTAGGAGGCTTAATAAATTTATTTTGCCTAAAAGGTTTTTTCTTTTCTACCGAAAAGGATTTTTTGCCAGAAGTTGAAATTGAGGTTGTATCTATTTTCTTTTTTAAATTAGAAGAAATTGTAAGTGTTTTTTTTTTATCTTTATCCATAACATTATTTGTAAGCTATCTCCCTAGCTGCCATAATTAAATCATCAGCTTCTTTTCTAGATAAAGAAAATTCTTCTAGATACCCATCTATTCTAATTTTTTTACCTTTAACTTCATCATACCCTCCGATAAGTTCATCAGAAGAAAGGTCTGCAAAATCACTTAGTTTTTTTATATTTTTTTGGCCTAGTATCACAAGCATTCCTTGCGTCATCCCTTTTAAATTGATTAAATTTTCCTCAACACCTAACTCCTTTAACTTAAGTGATACTTCTTCTTTTTCTTTAATAAGAGTTTCTTTTGATCTTAAGATTAGTTCTTTTGCAGTTTCCTCATCTATAGCGTCTATTTTTGAAATGTCCTCAGGGTTTGATTGTGCAATTTCATCTATTGAAATAAATCCCTCTGATACTAAAAGTTGTCCCAGTGTTTCGTCTACTTCTAAATTCTTAATTAATGTTTCAGTTCTTTCTTTAAATTCAGCTTGTCTTCTTTCAGAGTCTTCTTTGTCAGTAAGTATATCGATTTCATAGTTAGTCAATTTAGAGGCTAACCTTACATTTTGTCCTCTTCTACCTATTGCTTTACTCAAATTTTCTTCTGTTAAGATTATATCAATTCTTTTATTTTCTTGATCTATTAAAACTCTTTGTATTTCTGCAGGAGATAAAGACTCTGAAATTAGAGTTGGCAAATCTTCTGTCCATTTAATTATATCAATTTTTTCTCCGTGTAACTCATTCACAATTGTTTGAACTCTACTCCCACGCATACCAACACAAGCTCCAACTGGATCGATTGATGAGTCTTGCGAATGCACACAAATTTTTGCTCTGCTACCGGGATCACGTGCAACAGATTTTATTTCAATTGTACCCTCATAAATTTCAGGCACTTCCTGAAAAAATAGTCTTGCGAGAAATTGAGGGTGTGCTCTTGACAAAAAGATTTGGTGTCCTTTTAATTCTTTTCTAACTTCATAACAGTAGGCTTTGACTCTATCACCTGTCTTTAAAATTTCTCTAGGTATGAGTTCATCTTTTTTTATAACACCTTCTGCTTTTCCTAAGTCTACAATTACATTTCCAAATTCTATTCTTTTAATTATGCCGCTTAATATTTGACTCTGTTTGTCTATAAAATCTTCAAATTGTCTATTTTTTTCCGCTTCTCTTACTCTGCTGCTAATGACTTGTTTAGCACTTTGAGCCGCTATACGTCCAAAGTCTATTTGGGGTAATTCTTCGAAGATTTTTTCACCAACTTTTAGATCTTTATTTTTTGGATCAATTTTTTTAGCTGTGTCTAACGTGATCTCCCTTGCTGGGTCCTCTACAGTTTCAACTATATTTAAAACTTTTTGAATTTTAATTTCACCACTTTGTCTATCTATTAAAACTTCTATATTATTATCATTTCCAAATTTCGTTAGTGCCGCTTTTTGAATTGCGCTTTCCATAGACCCGATAACCAATTCTTTATCTATAGACTTTTCATTGGCAACGGCCTCTACTATTCGTAAAAGTTCTAATTTATCTAATCCTCTATTTAACATTTTACTTTACCTAAAAAAAAATGGGCTAGAGCCCATTTTGAATGTTTAATTATTTAATAAGTATTTAGAAGAAAATTATGGTTTTTTCAAGATTACAGTTCAAATAAATCAGTTTTATCTGTTTTTTCCCAACTAAATTCCCCTTTATTTGTAGGCTTTCTGCCAAAGTGTCCATAGGCAGAGGTAACTTCATATATTGGATTATTTAACTTTAACATTTCTCTAATCCCACGCGGCGATAAGTTAAAATTATCCTCAATTATTTTATGAACATTCGAAACTTTATCTTCGTCGCCTTTTGCTAATTTTATAAAAATTGATAAAGGTTTTGACACTCCAATAGCATAAGCAAGCTGAATTAAACATTTATCAGAAATACCAGCAGCAACAATATTTTTTGCTAAGTACCTTGATGCATAAGCCGCTGATCTATCAACTTTTGTTGGATCTTTTCCCGAAAATGCTCCTCCACCATGTGGGGCGGCTCCTCCGTAAGTATCTACAATAATTTTTCGACCAGTTAAACCAGTGTCCCCATCTGGGCCCCCAATTATAAATTGTCCAGTTGGATTTATATAGATTTCCTTTGGATCAAGATCAATTAAAAATTTTTCTGGAATTGATTTTTTTATATAAGGTATAATTCTTTCTCTAACATTTTCTTGATTTAAATCTTTTGAATGTTGAGTCGAAATGACTACAGATGTGACCCTTTTTGGTTTTTCATTTTCATAAAGCATTGTCACTTGGCTTTTTGAGTCAGGTTCGATACCATTTAAATTTCCGTTTTTTCTATCCTCTGCCATCAACCTTAAAATTTTATGGGAATAATGTATTGGTGCTGGCATTAGTTCCTCTGTTTCATTACAAGCATATCCAAACATAATACCCTGGTCTCCCGCTCCTTCATCTTTATTATCTTTAGAGTCTACTCCCATAGCAATATCTGCTGACTGTTCGTGTAGAAATGTTTCTATGTTTGTTGTTTTCCAACTAAAGCCGTCTTGATCATAACCAATATCTTTAATACAGTTTCTTACTTTAGAAACTATTTCGTCTTTATCTATCTTGGGACCTCTAGTTTCTCCTGCTATCACAACCTTATTAGTTGTTGTTAATGTTTCACAAGCTACTCTTGCAACTGGATCTTTGGATAGATAAGTATCTACAACCATATCAGAGATTCTGTCACAAACTTTATCTGGATGACCCTCCGAAACAGACTCGCTAGTAAATAAATAGTTATTATTTTGCATTTTTGTTTTTATAAAATAAAAAAATTAGAGAATATGTAATTAAAAGTATATAAAAGATCAAATCATTTTTATTTTTACTTGATTTTATTAAAGGAACACTTAATTCTATATTTCCAGCTTCTTTCCGGTTTAATTGTTTAATAATATTACCTTTATTATCAATAATTGCACTTATCCCTTTATTTGCAGACCTAAGAATAAAAGTATTATTTTCTATAGATCTAAAAATAGATTTTACAAAATGTTGATCAGGTCCTATAGTTTCGCCAAACCACCCATCTTCTGATATGTTAATGATTAAATTTGTTTTATTATCTGATTTTTGTATTAAATCTGTAAAAATAACTTCATAACAAATTAACGGCAGTATATTTAATTGATCTACTAATAAATTATTATCTTTTTTTCCTTTTAAAAATGAACCATATCCTTCTGTGATTTTTTTTAAACCAAATCTATTAAGAAATTTTTCAAAAGGCAAGAACTCACCGAATGGTACAAGCTTTCTTTTATTATAACTCTGAATTATTTTAAAATTATTATCTACCACTATCATGCTATTATAATATTTTCCAAAATTAGGATCTAATTTATGAATACCTAAAATAATTTTATGCTCTGTTGAAAAGTTTTCTGAAATAATATTATTATATTTTAAAATTTCTTTATAACTATATCCGCTAAAAACACCTTCTGGCCAAACAAATAATGTTTTTTTATTTTTATCAGGGGCGCTGTACTTAATTAATTTTTTAAGTCGATCTTCAATTTCTTTCTCATTTAGACCATATTTTAAATCAAAATTAGGTGATACGATTTTGATAAATACTTTATTATTTATTTCCCCCAAATATTTATTGTTTTTATTAATCTCAAAGTTACCATAAATATATAAACTTAAAATTAATAGGATAGAAAAACATAAATATAAAAACTTCTTTAAAGAACTCATCTTAAAAAAAAAAATTGAAGGTAAAAGAAATACAGATATAACTAATAGATTATAAGCGTATAATCCGATTAAATTTAATATTTGTAAAATTTCGTTAATCCATGAAGTGCTATAAGCCCATAGATTCCATGGAAAACCCGTTAATACTTTTGATCTAATGAAGTCAGATGTAGATAAAATACCAGAAAAAATTATTAAAGAAGTTAAATCAAATCTCAAATATGGGCCAATAATGAGAATAGGAATTGCAGTAAATAAACCTAAAAACAGTGGGAATAATAATAACGAAAACGGAATTAATATTTTAAAATTTTCATCAAATGTAAGAGAGTTTGTAATCCAAGAAATTCCACTTAAATAAAAACCGATGCCAAAAAATAATCCAAATATAAAAAAATTTTTTTTATATGGTTTCTGTCTATAAACAAACCTTGACTTTTTGTTAATAAAAACTAGTAAATAAAAAATAGAAGGAAAAATTATAAAATTAATTATTGTAAAATTATAAGGTTGAAAAGATAAAGTTGTTAAAGATCCTAATAAAAAAGGTAAAATATAAAGTATTAAAAAACGTCTATTTAAATATTTTTTAACCATTAATTAAGCTAAAATATTTTTTTTCAATCTGATGCATTTTTAGATAGTCCTTATCTTTTTTGTGATCATGCCCAAATAAATGAACTAAACCATGTATCCATAGACGATCAAATTCCATCTTGAAATCCTTTAAAATATTTTTATTTTTAATTTTATAAAAATTTATGATTATATCTCCAAGGTAAATTTCATTATCCTTTTTCAATTTTTTCTCTAACTCAAGCTTACTTTGAAACGGAAATGATAAAATATCCGTTATTTTGTTTTTTTTTCTAAACTTCTTGTTAAGACTTTTTATTTCGTTATTTCCTGATAATAGCAATGTACAAAATAATCTTTTTTTTACAAAGAGCTTACTTTTAATGTTAATTCTATTAACTTTTCTATCAAGGTATTCATTTGGATTTTTTATGTAATTTAACCAATTTGTGTTATTTGTGATTACATTAATTTTTATCATCAGTGCTTTTATTTTGATAAGCTCTAATGATTTTTGAAACAAGCGGGTGTCTTACTACATCATTATGATCAAATTCTATTATTTTAATTTCCTTCAGATTTCTAAGAATATTCCTTGACTTTATTAAACCTGAATGAGTTTTATTTATCAAATCTACTTGGCTTGGATCACCATTTACAACTAACTTAGAATTTTCTCCTATTCTAGTTAAAAACATTTTAATTTGAGTCTCAGTAGCATTTTGTGCCTCATCTAAAATTGCAAAACAATTTTTAAGTGTTCTTCCTCTCATAAAAGCTAAAGGGGCAATCTCAATTTCTCCTGTTTCAATTTTTTTTTCTATTTTATCTGCTCCAAAAAGTTCATATAAAGCATCGTACAAGGGCCTTAAATACGGATCGACTTTTTCTTTCATGTCGCCTGGTAAAAAACCCAATTTCTCTCCTGCCTCAACCGCAGGTCTAGATAAAATTACTCTATCAATTTTTTTTTCCATTAATAAAGTAATTGCAACAGATACTGCTAGAAAACTTTTACCAGTGCCTGCTGGACCAAGAGACATTACAATATCGTTTTCTTTTAAAGCTTTAATATATTCTGATTGCTTTTCAGATCTTGCTATAACTGATTTTTTTGGAGTTTTTATCAATTGTTTAAAACTCTCTACATTAGTCTCTTCAATTTTAAAATTCTTTTTCACTGATAAAACTATATCTTCTTTTTCAATAATCTTTGTTAAAAAATATTTATTAATTAAAAATTTTATAGCGTCACAGAATATGGATAATTTTTCTTTATCTCCTTTACAAGTAATAGAATTGCCTCTGAAATAAACGTCTGCGTTTGTTAATTTAGATAAATTTTTTAGATTTTGATCGAATTGGCCGACTATAGCCATTAACATGTCATTATCATTAATTGATATATTAACTGTTTCTTGGTCAATTTTTTTTATAATTAAATTCTGTTGTATTTTACTTATTTCAGACATTCAATTAAGCTGCATAGTTAGTTTGGTCTAAGTTTAAGGTAATTTCACCATATAAAGTATTTTGATTTCCTTTTATAATTTTAACATTTTTTATCTTGCCAGTTAAATCTTGTTTACTCTGAACGATAACAGCATTGAAGTGTTCATCTCGACCAAAATATCTATTTTCTTTTTTCATACTGTTTTCAAATAAAACGTTTACAGTTTTATTTATTAAACTTTTTCTATAGCTAGTTTTTATATCTTCTGCAATACTTTGAAATTTAATTAATCTATTTTTTGCTTCGCTTTCATCTACTCTTACTAAATCATAGGCGGGGGTTCCTGGTCTTGCACTAAACATAAAAGAAAAAGAATTAATAAAGCCAATCTGATTTACTAATTTAATAGTATTCTTAAAATCATCTTTTGTTTCACCAGGATAACCTACTATAAAATCACTTGAAAATTTTATTTCAGGATTAATTTTTAAAAGTTTTTTACAAATCTTCAAGTATTCTTCAACTGTGTGCTTTCTATTCATTGCTTCTAATATTTTATTAGAGCCACTCTGAACAGGTAGATGAATTAACGGCATTAGCTTTTTACAATTTTTATGTATTTCGATTAAATCTTCCGTAAAATCTTTAGGATGAGACGTGGTATATCTAATTCTCTTTAGATTTTTGATTTTAGAAATTTCTAAGATTAAATCGGAAAGTTTATTTTCTTTATAATTATACGCATTTACATTTTGTCCAAGTAAAATAATTTCTCTAGCACCGTTTTCAACTAATTGATTGGCTTCCATAATTAATTCTGTCGAAGATCTTGAATATTCTGGTCCACGTGTGTAGGGAACTACACAAAATTTACAAAACTTATCACATCCTTCTTGGATAGTTAAAAATGATGAGATTTTATTATCAGTATTTTTATAGGTATTAAAACTGTCGAATTTTTCGATAACATCAAATTCAGTCACATCAATGGGTGATAATTGTTTTTCTAATTTTGAAATCGTATCATTGATTTTATGATAAGACTGTGGGCCAATTACTGCATCAATGTATTTTTCCCTCTTGAGGAGTATGTCACCTTCTGCTTGAGCTACACAGCCAGCGATCAATACAATTGGCTTAGGTTTATTTCTAAATTTTTTCTTTAATCTTCCTATCTCGTGGAAAACTTTATCAGTTGCTTTTTCTCTAATATGGCATGTATTTAAAATATAACAATTTGCTTCATTCAAATTTTGAGTAGGTTCATATTTAATCTTCTTAATTAAATCGAGAATACGATTACTATCGTACTCATTCATTTGACACCCAAGTGTTTTGATAAAAATTTTTTTTAGCAAATTATTTTTTTAATTTTGAACCGTATAGTTCTAGTTTATGATCAACTAATTTGTAACCTAGTTTTTTTGCTACTTGATTTTGAAGTTTTTCTATTTCTTCATCGACAAATTCAATAATTTCTCCACTATTGATATCTATTAAGTGGTCATGATGTTCGTCAAAAGATGGTTCATATCTAGCTTTACCGCCTTTAAAATCATGTTTTTCTAGAATCCCTGACTCCTCAAACAATTTTACAGTTCTGTAAACTGTTGCAATACTAATTTTTCTATCTAATTGTGATACTCTCTTATGAAGTTCATCTACATCAGGATGATCTTTAGAGCCATATACTTCTTTGGACTCAGATATAACTTTAGCTATAGTTTTTCTCTGATCAGTAAGTCTAACACCTTTTTGTAAACATTTTTGCTCAATCGCATTCATATTAATTAATTTAACTTAAATAGATCGGTTTAATCAAATTTTTTAGCAATAATTTTTTCTCAATTAAAAGTTCAATATTAGCAAGGGTAAATTGACCTAAATCTGAGTTTTTATAACCAAATAAGTTAATTTTTTTAGATATTTTTATTCCTTTTGCCACAGCTAAGGAAGCTCTTATTGAAGAGAAACTTCCTGGACCGCTGTTAACCA
>CACIWE010000023.1 GCA_902590285.1 uncultured Pelagibacteraceae bacterium
TGCTTAAAATTTTGTGGAATCTTGTATTTATCATTATATTCAGGATTAACTTCATATACAAAGTTATTATAAATATAATCAGCTTGTTCAAACTCAGTCCCAACAAAATTAATTTTTTTGATCTTTTCATCACTAAAAACGTCTTTAATCCTGTAATAGGGAACAAACGAAGAATTTGCTAAATTGATTTTTTTTTTCTTTTTTTCTAAAGAAAGAATCTTATTGATTGAGTCAAATCGAGAAAGACCATCTCTATCAACTAAATAGCTATTTTTTTCTTTTAAAAATTCATTGAAATATAAACTTTGATATGGGTGAAATAAAATTATTTTATAAATATTAAAGGAGAAAAAAAATATAAAAAACAATTTTAAAATTTTTTTATATTTTTTGAATTTTAAGTCATAATAATATATGAAGAATGCACAGACATATACAATAAAAACGTTTAAAAAATATAAATGTCTCCATCCACTTACAAAGGGAACATCTAAAAACAACAAGATCAATAAAATTGATGTAATACCAAAAACTATATAATAATCCATCATTTCCCTATCACTTCTCCAGAGATCACATTTATGCATAGAAATGTTTTTAATTGATATGAATCTTTTTAAAAATCTATTAAATAAAAAACTTATACCTGTAAGGAATAATATTAAATTAAATATAGGAGTTGTTAAACTTATCCATTTAAAAATGAAAGAATCTGGTAAAGCATCAGTTAGATAATAATTTCCCTCGTATAGAATGTAATAAGAGAAAATCCATGATTTTGATTTGGAATAAAAATCCAAAAAGTTGTTTATTGGCGACTCCCACAAATAAGGCCAATGAATTATCAAAAACATGATATAAAAAAATATTAATAATATCGAACTTTGTAAGAATTTTTTTTTTTGATTAATAAATTTTAAAAAAATAAATAAAATTAATGAAATAGGCAAAAATAAACCTATTATTCTTGTTGATGTAGATAAAGCTGCAAATATGGAAAATAAAATAAGGTTCTTTATTTTAATTTTTTTAAACAACTTAAATGCAAAAAAAATCGTGAAAACAAAAGTCGACAGAAATAAAATATCTTTACTATTGTGAAAGCTATCTCCGTAAATCCTTGGTGAAAATATGTATAGTAAAGTTCCAGCGCTGCAAACAAAAAAATTCTCAAATCTAAAATATAAAATTTTAAAAAAAATAATTGCACTCAAATAAAAAATAACAAAAATAGAAAAGTGTCTAATTTCGTATCTTAAATATACGTCCTTGATGTCTAACCAAACTTCAAAAAAAGCTATTGGTAAATCGAAAACCGGTCCATAGGTGTAAATTTCTGGATTTGGTAAATCTTTATCACTGGATATAAAATCTAATTTATTTTTAATTTCATTGTGGAAGTAATCTATTTGAAAAAACTCAAAAACGTAATTTAACCAATAATAACCAGAAAATATTTGCGTATGTTCTTCAATATTAACTCCATAGTCCTTAAGAGTAAAAATTCCAACAATTAAGTAGGAAATAAAAAAAGAATATAATATCAGCTTGTTAAATTTTTTTACTTTCATTAATTAAATGTGTTTATTGTAGAAAAATGATAATAAAAATTTTATATATTTGAACATGGTATTTAATTTATTTACAAAAATAGTACTTAGTCCAATATACTATATCATACACCATAATTATTTTTTCGGATTTATTCATAAATTTATAATTAAAGATTTTTACTATAAAAATTTAAAGTTTGAGCTTAAAATTAAAAGTATTCCACTACAAAACTATGCTGGCTTTCTTTTTAAAACATACGAATATAATGATAGAAAATTAATCGAAAGACACATTAATTCAAAGAATAGATCAATTGTTCTTGGAGGAGGGTTAGGTTTTATTCCTGTTTTAACTTATAAATTTTCAGGAAATAAAATTTTGGTTTTTGAGATTAACAAAAAAATTATAAACAACTTAAAAAAGAATTTAATTAAAAATAACGCAAAATTTAAAATATATAATTATAATCTTGTTTATAAAAAAACTAAAAATAAATATTTTTTTTTTTCTAAAGATTTTTTAGCTACATCTAGTAAGATTCGAACTAGTAAAAAAGTGCTCATAAAAAATCTAGAAAAAAATAAGATTAAAGATTTTAATAAGTATAATACTTTAATATTAGATATTGAGGGTGACGAAGATTATTATATTTTAAATATTAAAAAATTTACTAAAATCAAATACTTATTTTTTGAATTACATTACAACATAATTGACAAAATAAAGAGAGAGAAAATTATGTATGTTTTAAAAAAAAATAATTTTAAGTTAATAGATAAATGTTTTAATTCTTATTATTTTGTAAGAGGATAAAATGAAAGTATATGGTAATGGCTTCTTAGCTAAACATCTCAAAAAAATTTCTTTACCAAAAAAAATTTTTATTTATGCAGCTGGGGTGTCAAACTCTAACCTGAGGTCAAAAAAAGAGTATTTAAGAGAAATAAAAGTTTTCAAAAGAATTTTTGATAGAGTCGATAGAGATAAAATATTTATATATATCAGCACTTTAAGTGTAGAAAATAAAATATTAAATAAAGACCCCTATGTTAAGAACAAAATTAAAATAGAAAGATTAATTGTAAAAAATTCAAATAATTATCTAATCATCAGATTACCTCAATTAGTTGGGAATAATAAAAACAAGTATACTTTAACTAATTCTATTTATAAATGTTTCATTCATGAAAAAAAGTTTAATATTTGGAAAAACTCAAAAAGAAATTTAATTGATATAGATGATTTTATTATTATATTAAAAAAATTTTTAAAAAAGAACAAAATTAATAATCGAATAGTTAATATTTTTAATTATCAATCAATTGAAATAGTAAAATTACTAAAGATCTTTAGTAGTGTGCTTAAAAAAAAAATAAAAGTAAAATTAATTAATAAAAATAATAAAAATATAAATTTAAAAGGAATAAATAAAAAAACTTTACTTCCAAAATTTTATTATAATAGAATGAAAAAAAAAGATTATATTAAGAAAATAATTTTAAAGTACTATACATGAAAATTTCAATTGTCATACCTGTATATAATAGTTCAAAAATACTTGAAGTTCTTGTTGAAAAAATAAAAATCAATTTATCTTCGTATAAAAGCTCTTTTGAACTAATTTTAATTAATGATTTCAGTTCAGATAATAGTTGGGAAGTAATCAAAAATTTGAAAAATACAAATATCTTTATTAAAGGCATTAATTTAAAAAAAAATTATGGACAACATAGTGCAATTTTTTGCGGTCTAAAATATTGTAAGGGTGAGTTTATTGTTTGTATGGATGATGATATGCAACATGACCCTTTACATCTTAATAATATGCTGAGAGAGTTAAAAGATAATGAAGTTTGTTATGTTAAATATTTGAAAAGAGAACATAATTTTTTCAAAGTTTTTTTAAGCAAATTAAATAATATAATTTCTAGTTTTTTAATGAATAAATCTTACAAAATTTATACATCATCCTTCAAATGCTTTAAAAAAGAAATAAAAGATAAGATTGTATCTAATAAAGAGAATTTTATTTTTTTAGATTATTGGATATTTCAATATGCTAAAAGAATTACTTCTATCGAAGTTTCTCATAATAAAAGATATTATGGTCATACTAATTATGGTTTTAGAGAATTATTAACTCTGTGGTCGAAAATGATTTTTTTGATAAATCTAAAAAAAAATAATTATAAATTTTACTTAATATTAATATTAAGAACCTTTTTTTTAATTTTTTTGAAAAAATACATCAGATACGAAAAAGGAGAACAAATAGAAGTATTGGAAATAATTTAATATTTATTTTAATTTTGCGATAATTGCATCACCCATCTCCGTTGTAGAAACCTCTTTCATATTTTTAGACATTATATCTTTTGTCCTTAAACCATCGTCTAAAACACTCTGAACAGCATTATCAAGTTGATCTGCTTCTTTTCCAAGGTCTAAGGAATATCTTAATGCCATAGATAAACTTAAAATAGTAGCTATTGGATTAGCAACATTTTTTCCCTCAATATCAGGAGCAGAACCATGAACTGGTTCGTATAATGATCTTATTCTTCCGCTTTTATCTTTCGCACCTAATGATGCAGAAGGTAAAAGTCCTAGAGAACCTGTAAGCATTGCTGCCTCGTCTGATAGCATATCTCCAAATAAATTATCAGCTAAAATAACGTCAAATTGTTTTGGATATCTTAAAAGCTGCATCGCACAGTTATCAGCCAACATATGATTTAGCTCAACCTTTTTAAATTCTTTATCCTTAATCGCCTGTACCTCTTCTCTCCATAAAATACCTGCCTCCATGACATTTGATTTTTCGCAGGATGTAACTTTATTTTTTCTTTTTTTTGCCAAATCAAATGCAACTCGTGCTATCCGGTGAATTTCTGAAGTAGTATATGAGTGAGTATTAATACCTTTTCTTTGGTTGTTTTCCATTGGTTCAATCCCGCGAGGTTCACCAAAATAAATACCACCAGTTAATTCCCTTACAATCATAATATCTAACCCTGAAACTATTTCTGGTTTAAGAGTTGAAGAATCAACAAGTTGTTTGAAGCAAATAGCTGGTCTTAAGTTAGCGAATAACTTTAGCTCTTTTCTAAGTTTTAAAAGAGCTCTTTCAGGTTTTTTTGAAAATTCCAAATTATCCCATTTAGGTCCGCCACAAGCACCTAATATTACTGCATCGGACTCCAAAGACTTATAAAAAACCTCATCAGTAATTGGAACTTTATTTACGTCAATAGATGCACCACCAATTAATTCTTGGCTTAAAACAAAATCCAAAGACTTTGTTTTATTCATCCATTCAAGTATTCTTCTTACTTCCGCAACCACCTCAGGGCCTATTCCGTCACCAGGTAAAAGCAAAATTTTCCTAGTCTTATTTGCCATTATTTAGAACCCAAGGTTTTGTGGATTGTAGTTTTTTTTCGTAGTCGTCTATGCTGGAAATTTTTTCCATTGAAAGTGCTATATCATCTAGACCTTCCATCAAACATTTCTTTTTAAAGGGATCAAGCTCAAACTTTGCAACTTTGTTTCCATATTTTATTTCTTGCTTCTCTAAACTAATTTCAATTTCCTCTTTCCTGTTAGAATATTCGGATAGTTCAATAACAATATTATCATCAATCTTAATGGGAAGAATTCCGTTTTTAAAACAATTATTGTAAAAAATATCTGCAAAGCTGGCACTTATTACGCACTTAATACCAAAATCGGACAAAGCCCATGGAGCGTGCTCTCTTGATGACCCGCATCCAAAATTTTTTCCTGCTAGAAGAATTTTTGAATTATCATAAGGCTCCCTATTTAGAATGAAATCATCATTCCTTTTTCCATTTTCATCATAACGCATTTCATAAAATAAACTTTTTCCTAAACCTGTTCTTTTGATAGTTTTTAAAAATTGCTTTGGAATAATCATATCTGTATCAATATTTTGTAGTGATAAATATGATGGTATTGATTTTAAATTATTAAACTTTTCCATATTATATTTCTCTTACATCAGTTAGATGTCCTTTGATTGCTGCAGCAATAGCCATCCCTGGACTTACTAAATGTGTTCTTCCTCCACGACCTTGTCTACCTTCAAAGTTCCTATTTGATGTTGAAGCACATCTTTCTTTAGGCTTTAATTGATCTGGGTTCATACCTAAACACATTGAACAACCTGGCTCTCTCCATTCAAAACCTGCTTCTTTAAAAATTTTGTCAATTCCCTCTTTTTCAGCTTGCTCTTTAACTAATCCAGATCCTGGAACGACCATAGCGCTAACATTATCAGCTATTTTTTTGCCTTTTAAAAGATCTGCAGCCAATCTTAAATCTTCTATTCTTCCATTTGTACAGCTTCCTATAAAAATCTTGTCAATTTTTATGTCTGAAATTTTAGTGTTTGCTTTTAATCCCATATAATCAAGAGATCTTTTCATGGCCATTTTTCTATCCTCGTTCTTTTCCTTTTCTGGATCTGGCACAACACCAGTAACTGGTGATACATCTTGAGGTGAAGTACCCCAAGTAACAAGTGGTTCTATATTTTTGCCATCAATATTTACCTCTTTATCAAATTTGCAATCTTTATCTGAATACAAAGTCTTCCAAAATTCTACAGCCTTAGTCCAATTTTCACCTTTTGGCGACATTGTTTTACCCTTTAAATAACTAAATGTTTTTTCATCTGGTGCGATTAATCCAGCTCTTGCACCTGCTTCAATAGTCATATTACAAACAGTCATTCTCTCTTCCATACTTAAGCTTTTAATCACATCGCCGGCAAATTCAACTACGTATCCAGTTCCACCTGCAGTTCCAATCGTGCCAATAATTTTTAAAATTACATCTTTTGCAGTAACTCCCTTAGGCAAATTACCATTAACGTTTATTCTTAAATTTTTTGATTTCTTTTGCATTAAAGTTTGTGTGGCAAGGACATGTTCAACTTCAGATGTTCCTATTCCAAAAGCTAACGCACCGAATGCTCCGTGTGTTGCAGTATGGCTATCACCACACACTATTACCGTTCCTGGCTGGGTGAAACCTTGTTCTGGTCCAATAATATGGACTATGCCTTGACGCTTGTCATTAACATCAAAAAGTTCCACTCCAAAGTCTTTACAGTTTTTTCTTAATGTTTCGACTTGAATTCTTGAGTCCTCATCATTTATACCTTTTGACCTGTCAGTAGTAGGTACATTGTGGTCAGGTACTGCAAGAGTTAATTCTGGTCGTCTAACTTTTCTTTTTTGTAACCTGAGCCCTTCAAAAGCTTGGGGGCTGGTAACCTCATGGACTAGATGTCTATCAACATAAATTAATGACGTTCCATCGCTCTGTTCATGAACAAGATGGTTTTCCCATATCTTATCGTATAGAGTTTTAGACATTAAATTTTATTTTTTTTCGCTAGTTGACTTTTCAGCTTTAGCTTCGACTTTTGGAGCCTCTTTTTTAATTTCTTCAACTTTAGCTTCTTGCGTAGTAGGCTCTATCGGTTTTACTTTTTGCTCCTCTGGCTTTACTGAAACATCCACACCGATTTTCTTTTTAATTTTTTCAGCAATTCTCGCAGATTTTCCTTTTCTATCTCTTAGATAATAAAGTTTTGCTCTTCTAACTTTTCCTGATCTAATTACTTTAATCGAAGCTACATTAGGGCTATATAAAGCAAAGGTTCTTTCGACGCCTTCTCCAAAAGAAATTTTTCTTACAGTGAAAGAGGAATTTAGATCTCTATTCTTCTTTGCAATACAAACACCTTCAAAATATTGAATTCGTTCCCTTTTACCTTCCACAATTTTTACACCAACTTTAATGGTATCACCTGGGGAAAATTCCGTAATTTTCTTGTTAGTTGTTATCTTTTGAATTGCTGCTTTATTTATATCTTCAATATTTTTCATTTTTTTTCTCTAAGTATTTTTTCCAAAGATCAGGTCTTTGGCGTTGTGTTATAGCCTCAGATTGAGATAAACGCCACCCCTTTATTTTAGCATGATCACCGGAAAATAGGACTTCTGGCACTTTTTTACCCTCCCAGTCTCTTGGTTTAGTGTATTGAGGATACTCTAAAAGATTATTCTCAAAACTTTCATCTTTAGCAGAATTAGCATTACCCAAAACACCCGGAAGAAGTCTTACTAAAGCATCGACGAATACAAATGATGCACATTCACCTCCAGATAAAATAAAATCTCCAATACTGTATTCTTCTATATTTCGTGTCTCTAAAAGTCTTTGATCAATACCTTCAAAATGACCACATAAAATATTTATTTTGTTTAGCTTACTTAAGTATTTCACCTCTTTTTGATCTAGTTTTTTACCTTTAGGAGATAGATAAATTATCTTTTCTTTGCCTTTTATGTTTTTATCTAAAGCAGACGCTACAACATCTGGTTTTAACAACATACCACTTCCACCACCAAAAGGTGTATCATCAACTGTTCGATTATCATCAAAAGCATAGTCTCTTATATCTATAATTTTGAGATTCCATTTCTGTTTTTCCTGAGCTTTTTTATAAATACCTATGTCCAATAGCCCAGGATATAAATCTGGATA
>CACIWE010000024.1 GCA_902590285.1 uncultured Pelagibacteraceae bacterium
AGAAAAGTTAGTTAATAAGATCTTCCAATTTTTTAATCTCACCAATTTTAAATATAATTGCCTCTTCTTTTTTGTAGCCAAACTTTTCAGCATTCTCTTTAAACCTTACTGGAGGCTCCCAAATAGGTTCCAAACTTAATATTGCTGTACCCCAATGCATTCCTATAACTTTTTTTACTTTTAAATCTTTCATTAAAGATAAAAGCTCCTCAGGATTTGCGTGAGCTGTAGATTTATCTTTTACTGGAACAATTGGATAGAAATTATAGGCACCCAAATTTCCAAAACCCAAATCGATAGGACCAAATTTTTTTCCTAATTCTTTATAAAATGGCGCTGGCCCTGTATCACAAGCAAAAAAGATTTTTTTATCTTTGTATTCAATTAAAAAACTTCCCCAAAGTGTTCTGTTAGTATTTCCATCTCCCCAAATCCACCGCTTGGACCAGTGTTGACTTGGAAGCATTGTTACTGTGATTTCATCATTAATTTTAATTTTATCAAACCAATCCATCTCTTTAACAGTGTCTTTTCTATATCCATTTTTTGTAAAATACTTACCAAGCTTAAGAGGCACAAGAACTTCAGCATTCTTATAAGGAAAGTTTTTTATTGTACGAATACTCATGTGATCATAATGATTATGTGTCAGTAAAAATAAATCTATTTTAGGAAGTTGTTTTAGAGCCAAAGGAGACTCTATGTATTTCTTGGGGCCAAATATCATAGGTCCATAATTCTTTTCAAAAACTGGATCAGTAATAATTGTAGTGTTTCCAAGTTTGATTATAAAACTTGCATGATCAAGCCACATCACATAAGAATCAGATTTATACTTTTCAAGATTTTTCAAAACTATCTCCCTATCAATTACGTGTTCGGGTGGATAATCTATCTTAAGTTTTTTCTTTTCTTCTCTAAAAACTTTCCAATTCCATTTAAAATTAGGATCTCTTTTTGGACCACCTTCAAGGTTTCTAAAAGCAAATAACTTACCATCTTTATAAATATGATGGTAAGGTTTTTGGTCCATTGCAAAAAGTTCTATATTAAAAAAAAGAATAATTAGTAGAAACGATGATAATTTTTTCATTATTTCTATTAATATTTTTCTCTAGTTTTGTTATTAATTTTATTTCCATAATCCTTTATTTTATCCCACTCATTTTTGTTCTGTATTTCTTTTTTTTCAGCCTTATAGGATACAATTAAAGGGAGAATAATAAGAGCTAATACGATTACGATACAAGCAATAATAAGGGGTAAATTCATACCCCTTATTATCATAAATTATTTTAAATTAAATAACTATTTAGCTGTCTAGACAATTTGATTTATTGATTCTTTTGTCAAAATCTTTCTGAGCTTCTTTGCTTACTACCCAAACATAAGAAGATTCTTGCAACTGGCTGGCATCAGCAATTGTACAACGTTTACCAATTTTTATTTTCGCCATGTTTCCACCGGCGCAGTTTGTTAACAAAAGCAATAAAGATATAATAGATAATGTTTTCATAGTTTAAAATTAAATAAAAATTCTGCGCTTTGCTTGGCATAAATTAGTCAAAAAAAAGAAAATTATCTTATCTTTGTTGAAATAGATCTCTTTAATGCTTATTGTCAATTATATGGCAGGCCATATTTATAAAACAAAAGTTTATTATGAGGATACTGATGCCGGAGGCATCGTTTATTATGCAAGGTATTTACATTTTATTGAAAGAGCGCGAACAGAGATGATTTATGATCATTTAAAACTCAACCATAAACAGTTGAGAGACCAATTTAATGTCATATTTGTCGTAAGAGAATGCAATGTTAAATACTTAAAATCTGCAAATTTTGAGGACAATTTAGAGGTAAAAACTAAGGTTGTAAAAAAATCATCGGTGAGACTTAACTTGTTACAAGAGGTTTATAAAAATAATGAGATTTTAGTTACATCGCAGGTTGAATTGGCAGTTATAGACAGTAATGGGTCTGTTAGTAAGCTTCCAAAAGATTTATTAGAAAAAATATAAATTTGACCAATAGAAGCCAAATCTTTGCCTAAATCTGTGACTAAATTCAAATCAAGTTTGCAATTTTAGCATTACTTAAACCACTTAAAATGTACTACAAAGGTAATATGAAATTAAAAGCATTTAAAAAAAGTAAAAACAAACGTATTAATAAAAATTTAAGAAGAGTTTCTTTATTCGAGCTTCAAAATTCGCCAAAAGCTTTACTTTTTAGAGCAAGAGCTTAACATCTTTCCCCCATAATTATTTAGTGGCCTAATGAATATTAGGCCATTGTTTTTAGGGCCATAATTGTTAAATTAATCTGTGAAAACTAAGAAACAAAATAATAAAGTAGCCATCATTATGGGCTCGCAAAGCGATTATTCCGTAATGAAAGACTGCGAAAAAATTCTCAAATTATTGAAAGTTAAATATCAAACTTTAATAGTTAGTGCTCACCGAACTCCAAAACGAATGTTTCAGTTTGCAGAAACGGCAGAAAAAAATGGTTTTGGTGCAATCGTAGCAGGAGCAGGTGGAGCTGCACATTTAGCAGGTATGGTTGCTTCTTTAACTACTTTACCAGTATTGGGTGTTCCTATGGAGACTAAAAAAATAAAAGGCCTTGATAGCTTACTATCAATGGCACAAATGCCGAAAGGTGTTCCTGTAGGGTGTCTTGCAATCGATGGTGCTTTTAATGCAGGTATTCTTGCTGCTTCAATAATTGGTAACTTTGATACAAAAGTAAAATCAAATTTAGAGAAATGGAGGAGACTCCAAACCCAGTCCATTAAAAAAAAACCTAAATGATAAATGTCTGACATCACTTTAGGGATTATAGGCTCGGGACAATTAGGCTCACTACTTTGTCAAGCAGCTAAAAAACTTAACGTTAAAACAGTAGTTATATCTGATGATGAACAAGGTCCTGCACAAAATTATTCTAACGAGTTTATTTATTCAAAATATAATGATGAAAATAAAGTTAAAGAATTCACTGAAAAAGTAGATATCGTAACCTTTGAATTTGAAAATATACCAGTAGATATTTTAAAAAAAATAGAATTAAAGAAAAAAGTCTTACCTAAACCAGAAATAAATAAAATAATTCAGAATAGAAGATTAGAAAAAACTTTTGTCAATGATTTGGGTATCAAAACAACAGACTGGGCCTTCATTAAACAGGCCGGAGATATTGAAAAGAATAAAAATTTATTACCTGGAATCTTAAAGACAAACACACTTGGTTATGATGGACACGGACAATTCGTTATGAATTCTCTTGATGATGTTAAAAAAGATTGGTGTTTTACTGCTGACTATATTTTAGAAAAGAGGGTAAACCTAATAAAAGAGATATCAGTTGTAATCACTAGATATTTGAATGGCGAGACTTATATTTATGAGCCTATAGAAAATATTCATAAAGACCAAATATTAAATCATTCAAAAATCCCTGCAGATATTAATAAAGAAATTTTTATTAAAGCACAGAATAATGCAAAACTTATTTCAGAAAAATTAGATTACGTTGGCACGATGTGTGTAGAATATTTCATCGATCAAGATGACAATTTGTTATTAAATGAAATTGCTCCTAGAGTTCATAATTCTGGTCATCTAACAATTAATGCTTTTAACATTAGTCAATTTGAAAATCATGTAAGAGCAGTATGTGATTTAGGTCTAGAAAAAGTAGAAAAAATTTCTAACGCTGAAATGTTCAATGTCTTAGGAAAAGATATCGAGACTTATAGATTAAAAAAATTTAATAAAACCGAATTCTTTTATGATTACAGAAAAAAAACTATAAAAGATAAAAGAAAAATGGGACACCTTACAGTTTTAAAAAAATAATTATTTAATCGTTATTCTATGCATAACTCTTCTACAGTTCTTTATTTCACTAGCCATATGCAGAATGCTTAAATTATCCCAAAGACAAATATCACCTTTAGTCCACTCATATGAAAATATAAACTCTTCTTTGTTCACATGATCTACTAAATAATTTTTTAAATATTCGGCTTCGCCCTCTTTTACATTTTTAATTTTCATTAAATGTCCTGGAGATACATATAAGGCATTCTTTCCATCAACGGTAATAACTATTGGGTGTTCAGCTTCCATACTTTCTGAAGATTTGATGCCCATTTCTTTTTCTCGTTCAAGTCTTGTTACTGCTATAGGACCTGCCGATGAAAAAACTCCAGTAGCATCTTTAATTTTTTGTTTGATATCATCTGGTAATTTATCGTAAGCATTGAAGCCAGATGAGAATATAGTATTACCTTGGCCAACTGGTATTTCCTTACCCATTAACATTGTATATCTTGGTCTATCATTAGATAAATAACTCGTGTCTTGGTGGAGCCAGCTAGAACCAAAGCTTAAATTTTTATCATCAGGCTTTCTCTCGATTACATTTATAAATGGAAATTTTTCATCAAGGCCTTTAAGTCTTGGATACACTACAGGTTGCCCTATAGTTTTTGCAAAATTTTGATAAGTTTCAGGATCAAGATTTTGTTCTTTAATAAATATCACACCAAATTGGTTTAAAATCTTTTTGATTTCTGTTGCTTGATCTTGATCTAGAGATTTTAAATTAATGTCGTTGATATAAGCTCCAACATTGTTTTTTCCTGGTGTGATAGATAAATTCATTTAATTCAAAGGTTTAATTAAAGCAGGGTCATTATTTACTGGATTATTAACATCTTTTGATATCTCATGAAACTTTAAATTAGGTGGTTTAATAGAGTTTAATATTTCCATAGCATCTTTTTTAATGTTCAAATAATTATTAATCTGGCTTTGATTAATAATCATTGGCTCTCTGTGATGGATGGTACTTATTTTTTCAGTAGCTTCTCTTGTAATTATACAAAACTGATTATTCTGATATATCCCGGCAAAATACATCAATTCATCACCCTCTTTTGAAAAATAATAGGGAGTTTTTGTTTTATCTTCTCTTTTCCATTCATAATATCCATCAGCTGGAATAATACATCTTGATGTCTGGATAAGATTCTTAAAAGTAACTTTTTCCATAAGGGTTTCTCTTCTTGCATTAATGAGGGGGGAAAACTTATCTAATTTTTTAGACCAACTCGGAACTAATCCCCACTCATAGAGCTCAAGAGCCTTACCATTTGAATAAGATTTTATTACAGGTAACTTTTGAGTTGGGTGTGCATTATAATTATCTGTGTCCTCAACCTTAATGTTTGTTTTTACCAAATCAGTAGTTTTAGTAACTGGTTTCCGAATACTATATCTTCCGCACATTATTTATTTTTTCTCTCTCTTTTAAGCTTTCTCTTTTCTTTTAAAGATAACCTTGCTTTTTTCATAAAGCTTCTATCTTTTTGACTTTTACCCGAATATCTTTTTGACATAATTATTCATCTATTATTTCATGGAATTGCTCACCTAGTCCATCTACTTTTAAGTGAAGTTTGTCACCTACTTTTAGAAATTTAGGTTTTTCCATTTCCATTGCCGTACCCGCAGGTGTCCCGGTAGTGATAATTGTCCCAGGATATAAAGTCATAAATTGACTTAAGTGAGAAATTAAAAAATTAAAATTAAAAATCATTCTTTCTGTATTTCCAGTTTGTCTTCTGTTACCATTTACATCTAACGCTAAATTAATATTATTTAAGTTTTTTATTTCATCTTTGGTCACAAGGTAAGGCCCTGTTGGTCCTGCTATAGATTTACCTTTGATCCATTGACCACCTCTTTCTTTTTGCCAAGACCTTTCAGATATGTCATTAACGATACAATAGCCAAATACATAATCTTGAGCATTTTCTTCTTTAATATATTTGCCTTCTCGACCAATAATCATTCCAATTTCAACTTCGTAATCCATTTTGTTAGCAGATTTAGGTTTTACTATTTGATCATTAGGACCCTGAATACATCCAGAGCTTTTATTGAAAACAATTGGTTCAGTTGGTAATTTTGATTTGGTCCCCTCCGCATGTGCTTTATAATTTAAACCTATTGCTAAAAAATCTACGGGATTTGAGATGCAAGCTCCAATTCTAATATTTGAGTTGATTTCCTTTAGTTCAGATAATTTTATACTCTTTAATTTATTTAATGTTTCTTCGTTTATAGTCTGTGGATTTAAATCTTTAATGTGATCTGAAAGATCCCTAATGATATTATTACTATCTAAGCCAGCAACAATCTCACTTCCTAACTTACCAACTCTTAATAATTTCATTAAATAATTTTAGTCTTGAAATTGCTATTTTACAAATCTTTTGATTCTTTCTTCAGTAGTAGTTTCAGGACCAGAGTAAGGTGTTTCGTAGCTATTGGTTCTTGTTAGAACATCAATTCCCTTAGTAAAAATAAAGATAAAAAAAACAATAAAAAAGACTGCAAATATTTTTGCAGGGTTATAATTTCCAGATTGAAAAACACTGACTGGCTGTTCTTGTTTTTTATGAAAAAATTTAAATGTCAAGTAAACTGCTATGATTAATCCAATATGCGCCATAACTACTCCAGCCCAGCCAAAAATAAAAGAGGTTACGCTAAATACATAGAGGCTAAATACAGTGGACCAAACAAAAGACAAAACAATTAAAATTTGAAGCCTCACAGACTTTGGCAAGCTTCTTAAGTCATTTTTACTATCATCAAACATGATGTTAGCAGCTTCAGTCATCCAATTTTTAAAATTTTCCATATTTGCCTTATATACTTTTTAAATTAAAATTTAAATTATTATAAATTTCGCACTAGTTTTCTTACCTTTTCCATATGTGAATTAAATTTCTCTTGTGTCATTCCTGGCAAAACCTCATAAAATCTTATGTATGTTGTTTTCATTCCACCAAGCTTTAAAACTCCTGCTTTAATTCTCCTAAATGGAATATTTTGAAACCAGGTTTGAATTGAAAACCAATTTCCACCGTAAGACATCGACATTATAGCTTTTCTACCTTTCATCGCACCTGCAACAGGGTAACCCCAATTACCAACAAGTCTTTTAAATGAGAAAAACCATTTGGGAGCTAAAGTTAAATCAATCCAATTTTCTAAAATTGCAGTTGCTCTAAGATTATAACAAGGTGAAATCATAAATAACACATCACTTGCTTCTAATCTTTTTCTATAATCTAAAATTTGATCATTAGGTCCAGAACCATCAAAAAAAGGAAGCGGTGTTTCTTCGTGTAAATTAACTAAATCAACCTGATGACCTAACTTTTTTGCCTCTTCAATAAAAATATCTCTTACCGAAGCATTAAATGATTTTTTTATATTATGATGGCCGTAAACGATAAAAATTTTTTTAGACATCTTTATTTGTCTATATCATTTTTTTCATTTTTTCGTATTAGAAAACCTGAACCTATCCCCACTGCAATGGCTGATACAACCCAAGAGTATTCTTGTTCGCTGAAAAGAACTAATAGGCCAAAACCTATAATGATTATTCCTAAAAGCTTATTATCCATTGACAAATATAAACCTTATATTAAAGTTTACTTACCCATCTGTCATGGGAAAAAAGACTCGGCATTCGACATGCCGGACCTATAAAGGGTTGCAAAGTCGGTAGAAATGAAAGGAGTTGCTATGAATAGATTTAGCAAACTGTATGGAAATTCTGCCGTTAAAAAAGCTGAGCAGAAACTCTCAATGCAGTTAAGTAAAAACCAAAAAGCCCCTGAGGCTAACGCCAATGGAACGGCTGGTTATATGCTTAAAAACGGAAAAAATTCCGGAAAAATTCTGAAGCATTTAAAAACTGACAAAAATCAGCTTTAAAACTTTTATAGGGTGGGGACTTTAAAATCCCCACTCAAGTCTTTAATATCCTCTCAATGGAAAAACAAAATTTTTATGATCTTAATTTTGATCAATTAAAAGCTTTTTTAATTGAAAAAGGAGAAGTT
>CACIWE010000025.1 GCA_902590285.1 uncultured Pelagibacteraceae bacterium
GTAGATAATGGTGCTACTTGCCTTTCAGTTTTAACTGAAGAAAAACACTTTCTTGGGAAACTTGATTATATAAGGGATATTAAAAATAAGTTTAAAATTCCTGTTTTAGCAAAAGATTTTTTTATTGATCCTTACCAAATCGCTTTATCTAAAAGTTATGGTAGTGATTGTATTTTAATCATAATTGCTGCATTAGATGCTAAATTAGCAGATGAAATTTATTCTGAAGCAATGAGACATAAACTTTCAGTAATAATTGAAGTGCACGATAATAAAGAAGCTGAAATCGCTTTAAAGTATGAAAATGCTTTAATCGGGATTAATAATAGAAATTTAAAAACATTAGATATCTCTATAAATAATACGATTTCTATTTTTGAAACATTGAAAGAACATGAAGGCCCTATCATTTCAGAAAGTGGGATTAAGAATGAAACTGATGCTAAATATATTTATGAAAAGACAGGAATAAAAAATTTTCTAATTGGTGAATCACTTCTAAAATCTGACAATCCTGCTGAATTATTAAAAAGATTTACTCAAATAATTCAATAAAATAAGGGCTTATTTCAAGTTGTAATTTAAATAGAACTTTTATAGAACATAAATGTACGAGGTTTGTTCTATGCTTACAAAAAAACAGAAAAACTTACTAATATTCATAAATAAGAAGATTAGATCTTCTGGAATTTCTCCATCATATGAAGAGATGAAAAATTCACTCAACCTTAAGTCGAAATCAGGAATTCATAGATTAATATCGGCTTTAGAAGAGCGAGGATTTGTAAAAAGATTAGCTCATAAAGCTAGAGCTTTAGAAGTTGTAAAATTACCAGAAAACGCAAGCGCTAATGATATTTTTAATACTTTTACACCGAGTGTTATTAAAGGTGGATTAGATAAGGAAAAAACAAAATCAACCGATGTATCTGTTTTAGGAAGCATTGCAGCAGGAACTCCTATTGAGGCAATTCAACAAGAAGTTGATCGTGTAGCTTTACCTGAAGATTTACAGAATAATGGTGAGCATTATGGTTTAAAAGTAAAAGGTGACTCAATGATTGAAGCTGGAATCAATGATGGCGATACAGTAATCGTTAAAAAAACTTCAAATGTAGATAGTGGTCAGATTGCAGTTGTTTTAATTGATGATCAAGAAGCAACTTTAAAAAGAGTTAGAAAAAAAGGAAACACTATTGCTCTAGAAGCTGCAAATAGAAATTATGGTACAAAAATTTACGCTGCTAATAGAATAAAAATTCAAGGTAAACTTGTTTCTTTATATAGAAACTTTCACTAAAATAGTCTAATTAATAGAAATGTCTTTTAATTGTAGGTTTGCGCCCTCTCCTACTGGGCCTCTTCATATTGGTGGTGTTCGAACAGCTTTATTTAATTGGTTACTAGCTAAGAAAAATAAAGGTAAATATTTTTTAAGAATTGAAGATACAGACAAAGAAAGATCAAAAGACGAATTTAAAAAGCAAATTATTTCATCGTTATCATGGCTGGGAATTGAACATGATGGTGAAGAATACATTCAATCTAAAAATATAAGTAAACACGTCGAGGTTGCTGAAAAACTTATTAAAAAAGGTTTCGCATATGAATGTTACTGTTCTGAAGAAGAGATAAATGAGCAAAAAGAGAAATGTAAAAAACAAGGTATTCCGTATGTTTATAATAGAAAGTGGAGAGACGCTAGAGATCTAAAAATTCCAGAAGGTGTAGAACCAGTAATCAGATTTAAGAGTAAAATTTCAGGAAACACAATTATAAAAGATTTAGTTCAAGGAGAAAGAAATATTTCGAATTCTACAATTGAAGATTTTGTAATATTAAGAAAAGATAAATCACCAACATATCAATTATCAGCCACAGTTGATGACCATGAGATGAAAATTACACATGTAATAAGAGGTGATGATCATATGATTAATTCTTTTAAACAAAAACAAATCTATGATGCCATGGGTTGGGATGTTCCGAACTTTGCTCACATTCCGTTAATACATAGTGAACAAGGGAAAAAATTATCCAAAAGAGATAATGCATCTACCCTTGAAGATTATGTTAAAATCGGAATTATTTCAGACGCATTAAGGAATTATTTATTAAGATTAGGATGGTCTTATAAAGATAAAGAAATTTTTAACAAGCAAGAAAGTATTGATTTATTTGATTTAAGTGGTGTTGGTAAATCACCTTCAAAACTTGATATGAATAGGATTTATTCAATTAATGAAACATATATAAAAACAATAGATGAAAAAGATCTTTTTAATTTCTTCAAAGAATATGTTTCGAAATACAAAACACCTCTAGATCAATCAAAAGAGAGTGTCCTATTAAAATCAATGGGTTTTTTAAAAAATAAAGCAAAAACCTTAGAGGATATTTGGAATAATGCTCAATATATTATTAATGATAAAATTGAGGTAGGCGTAGATGATAAAAAACTAATTGATGATTTTTCTAAGAGAGTAATAAATGACTTTATCAATGAATTTGAAAAACTTTCCTCTCCATCTAAGGAAACTTTAGTGCCTGTAATTAAATCTTTAATAAATAAACATAAAACTAATTTTAAAGGTGTGGGACAGCCTTTAAGAATTGCGTTGGTTGGCTCAAGATTTGGACCAGGTCTATATGATGTAATATTATCCTTAGACAAGACTGAAGTAATAAAAAGACTAAAATCAGTTTAAATGAAAGACGCTGTATCTTTTAGAACAAGAAAAACATCCATTTACGATAAAAAATCAAATACCCCTTTTAAAATAAGTAGGTCTAAATTTTTCAATTTTCTTAGTTGTAAACGGTGCTTTTATCTAGATCGAGTTAAAGGCCTAAAAGAACCATCTTTGCCTGGATGGGCTCTAAATGTTGCTGTAGATGAGCTATTAAAGAAAGAGTTTGATGAATATAGAAAAGAACAAAAACCTCATCCAGTTATGGTTAAACATAATTTAAACTTTGTACCTTTCCAGCACAAAGATTTAGATACTTGGAGGAATTCTTTAAAAGGTGGAATTTCATATTTAGATGAAAAAACTAATCTAATTATTCATGGAGGCATTGATGATCTTTGGTTTGATTTAAATGAAAAAAAAATAGTTGTAGTAGACTATAAAGCTCAATCATCAACTTATCCTGTAACAGTTTCATCCTATCTCAATGCTGAATGGCATCTTAGTTATAAATTACAAATGGATATATATGTACATATTTTAAGAAAAATGAATTTTGAAGTTTCGGATCGAACATTTTTTTATGTTTGTAATGGAGAAAAAACAAATGATAAATTTGATAACAAAATAGACTTTAAAACTACACTAGTACCTTATCGTGTAGATACATCTTGGATTGAAGAGAAATTAATTGAAATGAAAGATATTTTAAATCTTGATGAACCTCCTGAGATTGAAAAGACTTGTGAGAAATGTGCTTATTTGGAAGGTGGAAAAAAATTCTAAAACAAAGGTTTTAAGTCCTTGGTATTCAGGAATGTATAAACTAGCTATCTATTACTATTTTCATCATCGTTATTAGATGATTGATCATTATTTTCTGATTTAGGTTCTTCTTCAGTAGTTTCTGTCGGAGTTTCCTCTTGAACTGGTTGCTCTGGTTCTGATTGAGGTTCTGGCTCTGAATATGTCTCCTCTTGAGCTGGTTCTTCCTGAGGTTCAGGAGTTGTATCTTGTTGAGACTGAGCTCTAGCTATATCTGCTGCACTTTTTGTTGTTGGTTCTCTTCTCATAAAGAAGTATATTCCAGCTGCAATTACTGCAATTGCTCCTAGGATATAAAGAAGAATATTAACCATACTTAATCCTTTTTCCTCTGTAGCTTCAGTAGTTTCTTCTGTAACTGGTTGGACTTCTTCCTCTTCAGGTTTTGCATCTTGCTCCTGAGTTGGTTCTGCATTTACCTCTTGTTTTGGCTCTTCTTTTTGAGGTTCTGGTTCTGGTTGCGGTTCTGGTTCAGGCTCTGGTTCTTTAGCTGGCTCTGGCTCAGGCTCTGGTTCTGGTTCTGGTTCTGGTTCTGGCTCAGGTTCTGGTTCTGGCTCCTTAACTTCTGGAGTTGTTACCTGCGTTTCTGGTGCTTTAGCTACTTCTTCTGGATCTTGAGCTTTTGGATTGATTACACCCGTAGCCGCAACTATTACACCAATGATAATTACTGTAATTAGATCCATTACTCATTTTTAAACTTTAATTTGCAAAATTCACTTATAAACATGGACGATTTGGGTGCTGACTGTGAACAAAAAAGCTTAAATAATATGATATTTTTTTAATTTAATTACATTTACTCTGGTTTGAAAATTAAACAAAGTCCGTTATTACAAAATCTTTTACCTGATTCTTTAGGACCATCGTTAAAAACATGTCCATGATGTGCGCCACACTTTGCGCAATGGTATTCCACTCTTTCCATGCCAAAGCTATAATCTATTTTTGTTTTAAAAGCCCCTGGTAAAGCTTCAGAAAAAGAAGGCCAGCCAGTTCCACTGTCGAATTTAGCAGTTGATGCAAAGAGTTTATTTCCACAATTAGCACAGTGGTAAAAACCCTTTCTTTTTTCTTTTAATAAATCGCTAGTAAACGGTCTTTCGGTCCCTTCATTAAACATGATATTTTTTTGTTCTTTTGATAGGTTGGGATTAATGATTTTTTTAGTACTCGCTAAAAGGTTTTTAATCGGAAATAGCAATACTATTGCTGAAAAACTAAGGATTTTTGTAAATTTTCTTTTGCTTAATTTCATAAAATTAGTTTAGTATATTAAAAAAATGAAAACAATTTTTTTATTTTTTCTAACAATATATATTGCTTATTATCTTTTTAGACCAATAACTAAAAAAGAAATAAAAAAATTTAACGACCCAGATAACTGGTCAAATATGGGATTTTAAAGCATTAAGGTGTTCAATAATGCTTTCTGATAAAGCTTGTAAATCATAACCACCTTCAAGAAAAGAAATCACTCTACCTTTAGAATGAATATTTGCAATATCGACTATATTTTTTGTAATTTTAAAAAAGTCTTCTGATTCTAAATTGATATTGGCTAAAGGATCTCTTGCATGGGCATCAAAACCAGCAGAAATTAAAATTACTTCAGGTTTAAATTTATCTATAGCTTTAAGAATTTTTTGATCGAATATTTCAAAAAAATCTTTACCTGTAGTACCAGCTTTCAAAGTTGCATTGAAAATATTTCCTACCCCAGTTTCATTTTCTGCTCCTGTTCCTGGAAATAAAGGAAATTCATGAGAAGACCCATATGCTATTGATTGATCTTTATAAAAAATTTCTTGAGTCCCATTACCGTGGTGAACATCAAAATCAATTATTGCAACTTTATTTATTTTATATTGTTTTTGCAAATGTCTTGCAGCTACTGCAATGTTATTGATGAAGCAAAAACCATTAGCTCTTACAGTTTCAGCATGATGGCCTGGTGGTCTTACAGCACAAAACACTCTCTCATTTTTAAGCATAAGATCCTTAACTGCAGCAATACCAGCTCCACATGATCTTAGAATTGCGTTTTTACTATCAGGACAAAGCATAGTATCAGCATAAGGTTCTTTCTCTACACCTACTATTCCTTCTTTAGGAATGTTAGAAAAAATTTGCTCTATATGTTGTTTTGGATGAACTAATGAAACGGTTTCTAAATCAGCTAAAGGTGCTTCTTTAAATTCTACTTTTAAATTTGATGATTTTATTGAACTTAAAATACTCTCTAATCTTTCTTTTCTCTCAGGATGAGTATTACCATTAAATTTTTTTAAGCAATCATTATGAGTATAAATGATCATAAATACTTATTTATAGCATTAGCAGCTAGGGTTGAGGATAAAGTATTAGTTTTAAAACTTTTTAAAATCTTCTGTGTTTTTGATACTTGTTCATCAATTTTGTTTGGATTATCTAAATAATTAGAAACAACCTCAAATATTTTTTGTGGATTGCAATTGGATTGGAGTAATTCTGGTATAATTTCTTTTTTAGCAGCAATATTAATAATATTTGCAAATTTAGTTTTTACTAGCATCTTTATAATAAAAAAATTTATTAAACCCATCTTATATAGTATTACTGATGGTATTTTGGCTTTAGATATTTCAAGAGAAATTGTCCCTGATTTAGAGACAGCAAATACTGATTTACTCAAAATATGATCTTTAATTTTACTATCATTTATAACTTCACAATTATTTAAATTATTTTTTTTTATTTGAAATTGAATTAAATCTGAATATTCTTTTGTAGCATGAAAAACAAAGAAAAAATCATTATACTTTTCATTCATAAGTTTAATAAAATTTAAAAGTATAGGAGTTAAAACATCTATTTCAGACTTTCTGCTACCTGCAAAAATAGAAATTAATGCTTTATTCTTTCCTAAAATTTGATTTATATCAATCGCACTTTCAGTGTTTGAATCAAGTAAAGGGTGTCCAACAAACTCATGGCTCATATTTTCTTTTTCAAAATAGCTTTTTTCAAAATTAAATAACAAAAGGATATGGTCAATAAATTTTTTAATTTTTTTAACTCTACCCTCTCTCCAGACCCATACTTGAGGAGCTACATAGTGTATAGTTTTAATTCCAGGGTTTTTTGTTTTAATTCTTTCAGCTACTCTTAAGGTGAAATCAGGGCTGTCGACTGTAAATAATATATCAGGTTTAAAGTTTTCTATAGCCTTTACTGTATCATTGATTTTTTTCTTAATCTTAAAAATATTAAATAATACATTGGTAAATCCTAAGTATGTTATTTCTTTAAGATCATATATAGATCTTATTCCCAACTTTCCTAAATTTTCACCTCCAACCGATAAGTATTCTATATTTGAATTAAGTTTTTTTAATTCACTTATAACCTTTGACGCTAATTTGTCTCCTGATGCTTCACCTGTAAGGACAAATATTTTTTTCACTTTTGTAATCTCCAAATAGAACCGTCGTCTGTTATGAGAAAAATTTTTCCTGTGTTTCTCTGAATTTCAATATCTCTTATTCTTCCGATAGTTCCTTTAAATATAATTTCTTCATTTATGAATTCATTATCTTTAAACTTTATTTTTCTAAGTGACTGATCTTTAAGTGAAGTTATCAAGGCATCACCATTCCATTCTTTAAATTCGTCTCCTTTGTAAATAATCATTGAGCTTACCGCTATAGAAGGCACCCAATATTTGATAGCTTTTGTAAATCCTGGTTTCCATTTTGGTCCAATTTTCGTTCCTGAATAATTTGTTCCACCCCATCCTAAAATTTTCCAACCATAGTTTTCGCCATATTTGGCTTCACCAAACCAATCACCGCCTCTAGCACCGTGATTTGTTAAATAAATTTTGTTGTCATAAGGAGACACATCCATGCCTTGAGGGTTTCTTACGCCTATCTGGTAAATTTCTGGTAGCCAATTACTTTTACCATTAAATTTGGGATTATCTTTCGGAGTCTTGCCATCTAAATGTATCTTTATAATACTTCCAGGGTGTTTTGTGGGATCTTGTGCAATCATTCCCTCTCCTCTCTCTCCTGCTGTTATAAATAGAAAATTATCTTTTATAATAAGCCTAGATCCGAAATGATAACCAGAATTTATAGCTGGCTCAGCTCTAAAAATATTTTTAAAATTTAAATTCTTATCATCAAAATTAGCAGAAGCTACCGAGGTACTTGATTTGCCATTTCCTCTATTTTCTGAATAGGAAACAAATATTATTTCGTTGTGATAAAGTATTTCAAGTAACCCTCCTTGCCCATCTTCTAATATATCTAAATTATGGTTTATATTTTTTATTA
>CACIWE010000026.1 GCA_902590285.1 uncultured Pelagibacteraceae bacterium
AGATACTATCAAAAAAGGAGAAGATGAAACTCCTAAAAACCACAATAACAAAGAAGAAAAAAAAGAACTAACCTTAGAAGAAAAGTTAAAAGAAACTGAGGAAAAATTATTAAGATCTCTTGCTGAAATTGAGAATCAAAGAAGAAGATTCGAAAAAGAAATTAAGGACGCTTTTGAATTTGGATCGTTCAATTTTGCAAAAGAAAGCCTTGCAATTCTAGATAATTTAAAAAGAGCAAGAGAAGCAATTCAGAATGACGAAAAACTTAAAAATAATAAAGATCTAGACAAGTTTTTAGAAAATATAAATATTATAGAAAAAGATTTAGTTTCTATTTTTGAAAAAAATAGAATTAAAAAGATTGTGGTTAAAGAAAAAAAATTTGATCCTAATTTTCATCAAGCTATGTCCGAAATTGAAGACGATAGCAAAGATCAAGGTACTATTCTTCATGAAATTCAGGCGGGTTACATGTTAGGTGAAAGACTTTTAAGACCAGCCTTAGTAAGTGTTTCAAAGAAAAAGCCTTCCAAAGATCAGGAAAATATGAGCAAAAAAGATGAAAAATAGCCTTGTAGATAGAGAAATAACACCCATATAAAAATAATAAAAGGAATAAAACAAATGAGTAAAGTAATAGGAATAGATTTAGGAACAACAAATTCATGTGTAGCCATTATGGATGGCTCACAAGCAAAAGTATTAGAAAATACTGAAGGTGCTAGAACTACGCCTTCCGTAGTTGCTTTTTTAGAAAATGAAGAGAAATTAGTTGGTCAACCTGCCAAAAGACAGGCGGTTACAAATGCTGGCGATACAATCTTTGCAGCAAAAAGACTAATTGGCAGAAAATTTGATGGACCCTCTGTTCAAAAAGATATTTCAAAAGTTCCTTATAAAATTGTTAAATCAGAAAATGGTGATGCGTGGGTGGAAGGTAAAGGAAAAAAATATTCACCAGCACAAATTTCTGCGTTTGTATTACAAAAAATGAAAGAAACCGCTGAGAAGTATTTAGGTCAAGCTGTAACTAAAGCTGTAATAACAGTACCAGCTTATTTTAACGACTCGCAAAGACAAGCAACTAAAGATGCAGGAAAAATTGCTGGTTTAGAAGTTTTAAGAATTATCAATGAACCAACTGCAGCTTCACTTGCTTATGGCTTAGATAAAAAAGGTGGAAAAAAAATTGCTGTATATGATTTAGGTGGAGGTACATTTGATATTTCAATCTTAGAGATTGGTGATGGAGTTTTTGAAGTTAAATCAACTAATGGGGATACTTTTCTAGGAGGAGAAGATTTTGATGACGCAATTGTTGAATACCTTGCAAATGAATTCAAAAAAGATAATGGTATAGATCTTAAATCTGATAAACTAGCACTTCAAAGATTAAAAGAAGCTGCTGAGAAAGCAAAAATTGAACTTTCATCTGCAGCACAAACAGAAATAAATTTACCGTTTATTACGGCAGATAAAACTGGTCCAAAACATTTAAATTTGAAATTTACTAGAGCTAAGCTGGAAGCTTTGGTGCAGGGACTTGTAGATAGAACTTTAGAACCTTGTAAGACTGCCTTGAAAGACTCCGGTTTCTCAGCAGCGGAAATTAATGAAGTTGTTCTTGTAGGTGGAATGACGAGAATGCCCAAAATAATTGAAACAGTTAAAAACTTTTTTGGAAAAGAACCAAATAAGAGTGTAAATCCGGATGAAGTTGTAGCCATGGGTGCAGCTATACAAGGCGGAGTACTTCAAGGCGATGTAAAAGATGTATTGCTTTTAGACGTAACTCCTCTCTCTCTGGGAATTGAAACTTTAGGAGGCGTGTCTACAAAATTAATCGAAAAAAATACAACTATACCAACTAAGAAAAGCCAAGTCTTCTCTACAGCAGAAGATAATCAACCTGCTGTTTCAATAAGAGTACTGCAAGGCGAGAGAGAGATGGCTGCAGATAATAAAATTTTAGGAAACTTTGAGTTAGTAGGTATTCCGCCAGCTCCAAGGGGAACTCCTCAAATAGAAGTAACATTTGATATCGATGCTAATGGTATTGTGAATGTTTCTGCTAAAGATAAAGGAACTGGCAAGGAACAAAAAATTCAAATCCAAGCATCTGGTGGTTTGTCCGAAGAGGAAATTAACAAAATGGTTAAAGATGCCGAGGCAAATAAAGAGGCTGATAAAAAGAAAAGAGAGTCTGTTGACGCTAGAAACCAAGCAGACAGTCTTGTTTTCTCTACAGAAAAAAGTTTAAAGGAACATGGAGACAAAATTTCAGCTGAAGAAAAGAAAGCTATTGAGAATGGTATATCTGATCTTAAAAAATCTTTGGAAGGAACTGACTCTGAAGATATTAAGAAAAAAACACAAAGCTTGATACAAGTATCAATGAAATTAGGTGAAGCAGTTTATAAAAGCCAACAAAAGCCTGAGGCCGGTAAAGCTGGGGGTCCAAAAGATGCTAAACCTAGTGATAAGGATAATGTAGTTGATGCAGATTTTGAAGACGTAAAAGACAAAGAAGAAGATAAAGAAAAAAGCGCCTAAGAAAATAAAGGAGACGTCCTGTGGCTAAAAGAGATTGTTATGATGTCTTAGGTGTTCCAAGATCAGCATCCAAAGACGATATAAAAAAAGCTTATAGAAAACTCGCACTTAAATATCACCCAGATAAAACTAAAGGAGACAAAGCTTCAGAGGATAAATTTAAAGAAGCTAGTGAAGCTTATCACATACTTTCAGACGATAAGAGGAAAGCTAATTATGATCAATTTGGTCACGCTGCTTTTGAAGGAGGTGGAGGTGGAGGACAAGGTTTCGGTGGTTTTGATACATCATCCTTTTCAGATATTTTTGAAGATTTTTTTGGTGATTTTGGCGGTGGGGGTTCTACAAGAAGGTCAAGTAATAGAGGGAATGACTTAAGATATGATGTAAGTATTGATTTAGAGGAAGCTTACAAGGGTATTCAAAAGAACGTCAAGTACACAACTTACAAAGCATGCTCTTCTTGTTCTGGAAGCGGTGCAGCAAAGGGTTCTAAACCTGTAAGGTGTGATTATTGTTCTGGAAGAGGAAAAGTAAGAACTAACCAGGGATTTTTTACTGTGCAACAAACTTGCCCTCAATGTAGTGGATACGGAGAGATGATTAACGATCCGTGCAACAAGTGTAGCGGTAATGGAAAAGTACAATCAAATGAAAATGTGACTGTAAAAATTCCAAAAGGTGTTGATGATGGTACAAGAATAAGAGTATCGGGAAAGGGTGAAGCAGGATCAAAAGGTGGTTCTAGTGGAGATTTGTATTTATTCATATCTATAGACAATCATGAAATCTTTAAAAGAGCCGATGAGAATTTATACTACGAACTTCCAATTTCATTTACTAATGCTGCGCTTGGAACTTCTGTTGAGGTCCCATCAATTGATGGAGGTAAATCTAAAATTAAAATTCCTGCAGGTACACAGCATGGTAAGCAATTCAGACTTAGAGGAAAAGGGATGCCAGTTTTAAGAGGAAATGCTTTTGGTGATTTATACATAAGAATAAATACTCAAGTTCCTACCTCATTGACTAAAAAACAAAAAGAGATTCTTGAAGAATTCAATAACATCGAAAGTAATAAACCTGATCCAGTGATTAAAAGTTTTTTCGAAAAAGCTAAAAAATTTTGGAGAAATTCATAAACTAAATGAGCACTGATCAAATAATGTCTGCAATTTTTCTTATTGCAGTACTAATTTTAATTTTACCCAGTTTTCTTTCTACAAATTATAAATTAAAAGAATTTTTAAGAAATTTATCTATTTGGGCTATAATTACGCTAGTTATTATTGTAATCATTTATTTTATTAGTTTATGAGAAAAATAAATTTATCTATTTCTGGATGTATGGGAAGAATGGGTCAACAACTCATTAAATCATCGAAAAAAAATAGAAATTTTAAATTGGTTTCTTTAACAGAAAACAGATTTATAAATAAAAAAATTGTAGGGATAAAACCTTTAAAAAATAGCGTTGATGCATTTAAAAGATCGAATGTGATAATAGACTTTACTGTTCCTAAATGCACATTAGAAATATTGAAAATTGCATCTAAATTAAAAAAAAGAGTTGTTATTGGCACAACAGGTTTTTCAAAAAAAGAGGAAAATTTAATAAAAAAGTTTTCTAAAAAAATTCCTATTCTTAAAGCAGGTAATATGAGTTTAGGGGTAAATTTACTTATGTATTTAACTGAAATTGCTTCAAAATCTCTTGGAAATAATTTTCTAAGTAAAGTCTATGAAGTACATCATAAACATAAAATTGATTATCCGTCAGGTACAGCTTTAATGTTAGGTAGAGGAATAGCTGATGGGAAAAATAAAAATTTTTATAGTTTAATAGGTAAAAAGTATTTAAATAAAAAATCATTTCCTTATGCAAAAAAAATTAATTTTAATTCTATTCGTAAAGGTGAAGTGATTGGTGAACATGAGGTAAGATTTTCTAGTGGAAAAGAAATTATAAAACTTAACCATGAGTCTTTTGACAGAGCTTTATATTCAGAAGGTGCATTAACCGCTGCAACTTGGTTAATGTCTAAAAAAGCGGGTCTTTATTCTATGAGAGACCTTCTTAACTTTAGGTGAACAATAAACAAAAAGCTAAAATTATTTTAAGGATATTGAATAAAACGTATCCTAAAGTTCCTATACCATTAAATTACAAAAATACTTTTACTCTTTTAGTTTCTGTATTGCTTTCAGCCCAATGTACGGATGTAAATGTGAATAATGTTACAAAAGGCATTTACCCAAAGTATAATAAACCAATTCATTTTGTAAAACTTGGTAGAAAAAAAATTGAGCGGTTAATTAAAAGAATAGGAATATTTAGAGTAAAAGCTAAAAGTATTTTTTATTTATCGAAAACTTTAGTTGAAAAATATAAGGGCAAAGTACCAAGCACTTACGAAGAATTAGAACAGTTGCCTGGCGTAGGTCACAAAACTGCAAGCGTTGTCATGTCTCAAGGTTTTGGTTTTCCCGCTTTTCCAGTGGACACACATATTCATAGATTGGCTCAAAGATGGGGTTTGACTAATGGTAAAAATGTTGTTCAAACAGAAAAAGATTTAAAGAAAATTTTCTCAAAAAAATATTGGAATAGATTACATTTACAAATAATTTGGTATGGAAGAGAATATTGTAAAGCAAGAGATTGTTATGGAATAACTTGTAAAATTTGTAAAAGCTGTTATCCAAATAGAAAAAAACCTATAAAAACAAAAAAAGCTTAAATGAAAATTTTGGGAATTGGCAACGCTATCGTTGATGTAATTTGTAAAGTCGAAGACAAATTTATTATTCAAAATAATTTGACAAAAAGCACGATGAAACTTGTTAATGAAGCTGAATTTAAAAAACTATTATCTACGCTTAAAATAGAGGAAACTGTTTCGGGAGGCTCAGTAGCGAACTCAGTAGTTGGTCTTTCACAACTTGGAAATAAAGTGGGCTTTATTGGAAAAGTAAGTGATGATGATTTAGGTAACAAGTATGAAGAAGGTTTAAAAAGAGAAAAAGTAAAGTTTTTCTACTCTAAAAAAAAAGAAACCATCCCAACTGGTACTTGTTTGATATTAATTACACCTGACTCTGAAAGGACCATGGTAACTTTTCTTGGGACCGCAGGAAAAATTAATGAAAACGATATAAATACAAGTGCAATAAAAAATAGTGAAATCTTATTTCTTGAGGGATATCTTTGGGATGAAGGTGATCCAAAAAAAGCGTTTGAAAAAGCAATCGCTAACTCTAACAAAACTGCGATGTCATTGTCAGATTTGTTTTGTGTTGAAAGACATAAACCTCATTTTTTAGATTTGGTAAAAAATAAACTTGATATAACGTTCGCAAATGAGCAAGAAATCATGTCACTAATAAATGTTAAAAATTTTAATGATGTTGTTGATTTTGCAAAAGAGGTAAATAGGTTGATTGTGATCACACGTGGGCATAAAGGTGCAATTGCTATAAACAAAGATGAAATAGTAGAGTGTACAGCTAATAAAGATTTAAAGATTAAAGATTTAACTGGTGCTGGTGATTTATTTGCCGGAGGTTTCCTGCACGGATTAATTAATAGTAAATCTGTAAAAGAAAGTTTGGAAACTGGAACAGAAATGTCCTCAAAAGTAATTCAAATTATAGGTGCTAGACTTAAAAATTAATTTATTTTTTTTTTCTTTTAAAACTACCTTTTCCCTTTTTTGGCCTTACAACTCTTTTTCTGTATTTTTTTGTGAAGAGATCAATTGCAATAGAATTCCTTTTTTTCATAAATAATAACCATTTTTATCATTCAAAATAAAATTTTCATCCATAAATTTATCAAAAATTTTTTTCCTTAATCTGTAAATGTGTGTTTCAACTGTATGAGTATCTGCACTAGAAGAATAATTCCAAACATTTGATAAAATTTTATCCTTAGAGACAGGTTTGTTTTTTTTAAGCAAAAGTTCAAGTAGCTGTATCTCTTTTTCGGTTAAAATTATAAATTCATTTGATTTAATTAATTTTTTTTCATTTTTGTTTAATGAATAATTTTTTAATTGAATTGAGGAATTCTTGCTAAATATATTCTTCGCAGATATATTTTCAATAATAGAATTAATTTCTTTAAGAGTTACTGGAAGTTCTAGTGAGGCATCAAAATCGTTTTTTAACTTTTTTTTAAATGCGCATACTTTTAATGATTTACTGTTAATAATATAATTTTTTTTTTCAATATCATTTAAAATATCGCTATGAAATAAGATTATATCATGATTATTATCTGAAATGTCAGTTAGAGAATTGAACTTTAAAAAAGGTTTAAGTTCATTTAGTGTAGAAATAAATGAATTCGGTCCTAAAATTAAAACATTTAATTGATGCATATTTTCGTAAATAATAAATATATTTCCTTTAACAACTATAAAGTAAAATGCTCTGTTGGTAAAAGGGGAATTGGAAAAAAGAAAAAAGAAGGTGATTTAATAACACCTAAAGGAAGCTTTAAAATTAAGAATATATTATATAGGAAAGATAGAATAAAAAATATTCAAACCAAGCTTGAAACAATTCCGATAAAAAAAAATATGGCCTGGTGTGATGATCCATCTTCAAAAAAATATAATAAACTTGTAATTTTACCTTTCAAATTTAGTCATGAAAAACTTTACAGAAAAGAAAATGTTTATGATATTATATTAGTGCTTAATTATAATACTAGCCCTATTAAAAAAAACAAAGGTAGTGCAATATTTATTCATGTTGCAAAAAAAAATTATAAAAAAACAGAAGGTTGTATTGCTTTAAAAAAAAATCATATTTTAAAACTAATTAAAACAATCAATAGTAAAACTAAGGTTATAATCGAGAACCAAAGATAGAGCTTCCAATTCTGACAAAAGTTGCTCCATGTTTTACAGCATCAATATAGTCGGCTGACATTCCCATACTTAACTCATTAAGCGCTAAAGAATTATTGAGCAACTGACAAGATTTAAAATATTTTATTGTATCGTTGTCAT
>CACIWE010000027.1 GCA_902590285.1 uncultured Pelagibacteraceae bacterium
GCGCCGAAAATATTTAACCATTTACCGGGCCATGAAGGCCAACTTTCTATTAATTTAAAAGCCGAAAAATTATTACTAGAAACGAAAAAATCTTGCTCATAATATCTTTTAGAAAAAGGAAATTTAAAAATTAATTGGTTCATTATTTAAAGTGTTTTAATAATCCACTGGTCATTTATTTGTTGTAAATTTATATTCTCAATTTTTAGTAGACTGATTAATTTTTCAAGTTTTCCGAGGTATTTTATTCTTAAATTCATATGATTCATATTGAAATCTTGGACATATACATTTTCAACTGACTCGATATTCTTGATTCTTGAATTAAGCTCAACCAGATTACTATTTTTACTTATATTAAGTCTTACATTTAAAAAAGACGGTGTTCTGATATCAATTAAATTTTTTGATTTTACTAAGTCTATAAGTTCTTTTTTAGCCTCTTTAATTATCTTTTCATTAAATGATTTTGTAGATAAATTTAATTTTTTTAAATTTAAGTTTTTTGATATTTTTTTATTTTGAATAATTGATTTTATATAAATTTTTGGATTACCATTTGTATTATCCTCTATTAAAATTAAAGCTAAATTTTTAGTAGCGTACTCTTGAAATAGTTCACTGATATTTAAGTTGATCAAATTATTCTTATTTTCATTTATTTTTTGAATTGTCTCAATTTTTTCTAGAGGTAATATAAATTCAATTAATTTATCAGTATATATTTTATTCCAATTTTCATAAAAAAAATTATTATTAAATATGAAAATTTCATTTTCTTTAATGTATATGGGTAATATATAAAGGTCTTTATCTGAAACCTCTGAATACAATATTCCTTTTTTGTAAAATAAGTTGTGTATTTTATCTTTATCAAATGTAATATTAAAATTTGCAATCTGTTCCTTGGATTCTTTGTCTATAATATTAGAAACTTGATAATAAATAACTAATTGTTTAATGGAAATAAAATTTAAATCTGCGAATTTATTTCTATCTTCTTTTAATAGAATTTTTTCAATAAGCTGTTCAAAACCTTTTTTAATTGCTTGGTCGGCAAGCGCATTATTGGTTGTATTATCACTTTTTTTTAATTCAATATTATTAACATTAAATAAGTTTTTTTCAGAAAAAAGAGTTTCAGTTTTAAAAAAAACAATTAAGATAAAAAATATTAGTTTATAAAATTTCATAAAAATCTAATTATCAACTTATAAATGAAAAAGATTGAAAATAGTTATAAAAAAAGCGGTGTTAATATTTCTTTAGCTAATAAACTAGTTAAACATATATCTATTTTGTCAAAAAAAAGTGTCAAAAAAACGAGAGGTTTGTCAAAAAAAGAGACAATAGGAGGATTTGGTTCTATATTTGATATTAGTAATATTAAAATCAAAGATCCAGTTATCGTTTCATGCACTGATGGTGTTGGTACCAAAATAGAATTAGCAAATAAGTTTAAAAAATTTGATACTATCGGCATCGATTTAGTAGCTATGTGTGTAAATGATTTAATTGTACAAGGAGCTAAACCATTATTTTTTTTAGATTATATTGCTGTAGGAAAATTAAATTTAAACAAAACAAAAAAAATTTTAAAAGGGATTTTTCAAGGTTGTAAAATTTCAGATTGCAAATTAATTGGAGGCGAAACAGCTGAAATGCCCGGAACATATTCTAAAGATAAATTTGACTTAGCTGGTTTTAGTGTTGGATTAGTCTCTAAAAAAAAAATTCTTGACAAGAGCAATGTTAAGAATGGAAATATAATTCTAGCGATACCTTCAAATGGAATTCATTCTAATGGCTACTCATTAGTAAGGTCAATAATAAAAAAAAATAAATTGCCAAAAAATTTAAAAAAAGAAATTCTTAAACCTACAAAGATTTATACTAATGAAATTTTGAAATTAGTTGATAAAGAATTAATTAACGCAGCTGCACATATTACTGGTGGTGGGTTAATCGAAAATTTACTTAGATCAATTCCCACAAATTTATCTTTAAATTTAAATCTTTCGAAAATAAAAATAATAAGAATATTTAAATGGTTAAAATCAAAAAATATTTCAGATAATGAAATGATGAGAACTTTTAATTGTGGTGTTGGTTTTTGTATTATTGTATCAAAAAAAAATGTTTCAAGAATTAAAAAAATTTTTCCTAGAAATTTTATACCATATGAAATTGGATATGTGTCAAAAGGAAAAAATAAAATAAATTTAATTAACTCCTTACAATGGTAAAAAGAAAAACTTGCATTTTTATTTCAGGCCAAGGTTCTAATTTAAAAAATTTAATTTTCCGATCCAGAGATAAAAATTTTCCAATTACAATAAGTTTAGTAATAAGTAACAATAAAAATGCCTTCGGGATAAAACATGCTAAAAAGTATAGTATCCCTTATTCATATATTAATTCTAATTACAAAAATTATGAAAATAAAATTTTACTTAATTTAAAAAAATATAAAATATCTTTTATTTGTCTAGCTGGATATATGAAAATTGTTTCAAATTTCTTAATACAAAAATATAGAGGTAAGATTATCAATATACATCCCTCTCTTTTGCCTAAGTATAAAGGGCTAAATACTTTTGCAAGAATATTAAAGAATAAAGAAAAAAAAACAGGTTGTACTGTTCATTATGTTAATGAAAAGTTAGATAGTGGAAATACAATCATACAAAAGAAATTTTTTGTGTTAAATGGCGATGATGAAAAAATCTTAAAAAGTAAAACTCAAAAGTTAGAATATAAAGCTTTTCCTGAGGCAATTATAAAAATTTTCAGAAATACCTAGTTTTTAAAAAAAAAATCAATCTCTTTTTTAGCATTTTCAATTGAATCTGAACCGTGTACTGAATTTTTATCAATTGAGATTCCGTACAATTTTCTGATAGTATTTTCTTCAGCTTCCTTAGGGTTTGTTGAACCCATTAATTTTCTATTTGCAAGAACAGCGTTTTTTCCTTCCAAGATCATCACGACTATTGGACCTGATGATAAGTATGTGCAAAGGTCACTATAAAAGGGTTTAGATTGGTGAACTTTATAAAATTCAGATGCTTCATCTTTTGTTATATGAATTTTTTTAGAGTTCACAATATTTAAATTATTTTTGATAAAAATACCTTTAATATCTTCAGCTAAATTTCTTTCAACCGCATCTGGTTTTATAATTGATAAAGTTTGCTCAATACTACTCATAATTTTCTTCTATTAACTGATTCAGCAGTCTTACTCCGAAACCAGTTGCACCACTAGAATTTAAAGCTCCTCCATATTTTGAAAAAGCCATTCCAGCAATGTCCAAATGAGCCCAAGGAGTTTTATTCAAAATAAATCTTTGTAAGAATTGTGCGGCTGTAGTTGATCCTGCGCCACCAACATAATTTATATTTTGCATATCTGCGTTTTTTGAGTTCATAAGTTTATCATAGTTTTTATGAAGGGGCATTCTCCATAATTTTTCTTCAACTTGCTCTCCAGCATTAATAATTTGACTCGATAGTTTATCGTTATTTGAAAAGAGTCCAGCGTATTCTGAACCTAAGCAAACTATTATTGCACCAGTTAAAGTTGCAAGATCAATTATAAATTTTGGTTTAAATTTTTTTTCAGTGAATGATATTGCATCTGCTAAAACCAATCGACCTTCTGCATCGGTATTCAAAACTTCAATAGTTTTACCGCTATAAGACTTAACAATATCACCTGGTCTTTGAGCAACACCACTTACCATATTTTCTACAAGCCCTACTACACCTACAGCGTTTATTTTTGATTTTCTTAGCGCTAAATTTTTCATCAAACCAACTACAGCTGCAGAACCTGCCATATCATATGTCATATCCTCCATAAATCTGGCTGGCTTAAGAGAGTAGCCACCAGTATCAAAAGTGACTCCTTTTCCAATAAACGCGCAAGGTTTAGAATTATTTTTTGCTCCGTTCCACTCCATAGTAACAAGATATGATCCTCTAATACTTCCCATCCCAACACCTAGTAAAGCATTCATGCCAAGTTTTTTTAATTTTTTTTTATCATAAATAGTTATCTTCAATCCATCATTTCTAAGAGAGTTTAATCTTTTAGCATATTCGTCTGGATGTAAAATATTGCCAGGTTCAGAAACTAAATCTCTAGCGTAGAAAGTGCCTTCCTCTAAAGCTTTAAATTTTAATTGCGTGGAGGTTGTTGGTTTATTTTTTTGCCCCAAAACTTCTATAGAAATATTTCTAAAATCTTTTTTCGTCTTATACTTTTTAAACTCATAAGATTTTAATTTTAATCCATGTAAAAAGTGACTAATAAAATTTTTATCTTTAAAAGTTAAACTATCGGTATTAACAAAATATTGACTATTTTTACCGTAGTTAATTTTATCATAAAATTTTGCTCCTAAATTTTCGATATCAATATTCTTAATATTTTTTGTGATAGAAATTAAAATTATTTTTCTTTTTGAACTTAACTCAAACGTGATAATTTTTTTTTTTAAATCATTTGTTTTTAATAAATCGTTTATAAAAGATAATTCAGAGCTTGAAATATACTTAGTTAGATGGCCTGTATTAAACTTTTCATTGACAAATAAAACTGTATTTACTGAAAGTTTGCTTACTGTTTTGTTTGAGTAGTTAATTTTAATTGTCATATAATTCTATAATCTCTCTGTTGAAGAGTGGTATATAGGATTAAAAATATCATTTTTCAACGTTAATTTTGTCATTGTTCACTCTAAAGTTGAATTTATTTATTGGATGAATTAATTATATACAAAATAAACAAATGCTTCAAAACAAAATTTATCAAAACTTTTTTATAGAAATAATCAAAATATTTCTAACAATAGTGCTGGGTCTTTCAATTCTCGCTTTTACGGTTCGAGCGGTCAATTTTCTTGATTTAATTGTGCATAGTGGTTATCCGGTTACAGTATATTTTCAATATTCAATTCTTAATTTATTTGGAATAGTTCCAAAATTTATACCATTATCCTTTTTATTAACATTAATAATCTTTATTTTAAAACACCTTGAGGATAAAGAATTTATAATCTTGTGGACTTCAGGTGTAAGAAAGATGGATGTTATAAATTTAATTTTTTACATTTCTATCTTTATATTATTTTTGCACCTTTTTTTTTCTACTATTATAACTCCATTTGCCCTTAATAAATCCAGACTTATTCTAAGTAATGACAAATTTAATAATTTTTTACCTACAATTAGATCTCAACAATTTAATGACTCTTTTAAAGGTTTTACTTTTTTTGTTGAAAAAAAATCTGACTCAAAACTAGAAAACATTTTTATTTATGACACTGGTAACAATTTAAAAAAATTTAGTTCCGATATCTCAAAAAATAAAAAAACTTCGATTATTTCTAAAAGTGGGTTTGTAAAAGAGAGTAAACTATTTTTATTTGATGGTCAGATTATTAATTCTGAATATGAAACTAATGAAAGTGATAAAATAAAATTTGACAAATTAATTGTGGATTTAAGTGAGCTTAATACTACAACAATTAAAACTCCAAAATTACAAGAAACTTCAACTATTAGTCTTTTGTCGTGTTTTATGAAAAAAAATTCTGAAAAAAAAATATGTAAAACTGAAAATAAAGAAGTTGTACCAACTCTCAATAGGCGAATAATCGTTCCTTTTTACACTCCAGCATTAACGATAATTTGTTCATTATTGTTCTTAAGAGAAAAAAAATTCTATTTAAATAAAATAAGTATTTTTTTATATAGCTTTGTAATACTTTTGTTTACTGAACTCGCTTTAAGATATACTGGATTAAGTAATTTTATGAAAATATCTTTTATTATTTTACCATTTATTATAATTGCTTTAATTTATATTTTTTTACTTATTAAACTTTCAAATAAAACAAGCTATCAATGAATAAGATTATTCTAAGTTACCTAATAAAAAACTTTTTAAAATGTATATTTATTTTTTTTATTATTATCTATTGTTTTGGTTTAATTTTAAATCTTTTTGAAGAAATTGAATTTTTTAAAAATATTAAAGTCAGTGCGTTACTACCATTAAAACTTACTGCAGTTTATATACCAAGTATGATTATAAAAATTTTTCCTTTTATAATTTTTTTTGCAAGTATGTGGTTTATGGTGAAGATAAGAAATAATAAAGATCTCTTAACATTAAAGGTTTACAGTTATTCTAATATAAAGATCTTTTTTATATTAGCTTTTACATCATTTATTTTAGGTTGGGTTATATTATTTTTCTTTAATCCAGTTACATCTCTGCTCGCTGAATATTATGAAAAAACTAAATCAAACTATTCAAGAGATATAGATCATTTAATTACTTACAATAAAAACGGATTATGGATAAAAGAAAACTTCGATAATCAAAATAGAATTATTTCAGCAAATAAAATAGGTATCGAAAATAAAGAATTAATTGATGTTAAAATTTTTAATCTAAGCGAAGATTTTAATCTGATAGAGGAAGTGGTTTCACAAAAAGCTAGTATAGAAAATAATAATTGGGTTTTATATGATGTAATAATATATTTTTATGAAGATAATATTTTAAAACAAAAAAAGATAGACACTTATGAAATTAATTCAAATTATAATTATTATAAAATAACCAGTTTATTCAGAAATTTTGACACAATGTCATTTTTAGACTTAATATTAAATTATGAAAAACTTAACAATCAAGGATATAATAAAACACTTCTTAAACAGTCGCTACACTCACTTTTATCTTTACCATTTTTCTTCTTTTTGATGACTGGTTTAGCTGCAATAGCTACATTGGGAACTCTAAAACAGTCAGAAAATTATAAGTTAATTATTTTTTGTTTAATAATAAGTGTTTTAATTTTTTATTTAAAAGATCTTTCACTTGCATTGGGACAAACTGATAGAATTCCATTACTTTTATCAATTTGGGCTCCCATCATAGCATTAAGTTTTTTC
>CACIWE010000028.1 GCA_902590285.1 uncultured Pelagibacteraceae bacterium
CGGGAAAAGCTATAGAAAGAATAAAATATATGTGCGAGTCTGGTGCAGACATTATTGATATTGGAGGGGAGTCAACTAGACCTGGATCAAAAATCATAGCTCCAAATATTGAACTCAAAAGAGTTAAAACCGTATTAGAAAAATTTAAAAAAAAATTTCCAAAAACTTTACTCTCTATTGACTCAAGAAAATCATTGGTTCTAAATTTCTCCATTAAACATAGAGCCGATATTATCAACGATGTTTCTTGTTTTAAATTTGATCCAGGGTCGTTTAACGTCGTCAAAAATAAGAATTTATGGAAAATCATTCATCACATGCAAGGAACACCGCAAACCATGCAAATCAATCCGTCTTACGATCATGTTTTACTAGACATTTACGATTTTTTTGAGAGCGAGATAGAAAAATTCAAAAAATTCAAATATCACAAAAAAATCATTTTAGATCCTGGAATTGGTTTTGGAAAAAACCTGAAACATAATTTGATGATTCTAAATAAAATTTCCTTATTTCATTCACTTGGTTTTCCTATATTAATTGGAACTTCTAGGAAAAGATTTATTAATCAAATTTCTGGAAAATATGATACGAAAGAGAGAATTGGAGGAACTTTATCATCAATAATATTTTCTCTTTCGCAAGGAATAAAAATTTTTAGAGTACATAATGTTAAAGAGATTAAACAAGGTCTTATTGTGTTTGATGCATTATTAAATAAATGAAAAAAAAATATTTCGGAACTGATGGCATTAGAGGCACTGTAAACATTGGAAACATCAATGGGGAAAAATTTTTTAAATTTGGTCTAGCGGCAGGAACTTATTTTAAAAATTTAAAGAAGAAAAAACAAGTTGCAATCATTGCAAAAGATACTCGATTATCAGGATATACACTCGAGCCAGCTCTTGTATCAGGTTTGGCATCAGCTGGAATGCATATATTTACACTTGGCCCATTACCAACAAACGGGTTAGCCATGCTCACAAAAAAAATGAAAGCTAATCTAGGTATTATGATTACAGCCTCTCACAATCCTTTTCATGATAATGGTCTTAAATTATTTGGACCGAATGGCATGAAATTGTCAGATAAAATCGAAAAAAAAATTGAAAATTTAATTGATACAAAAACAGTCAATCAATTATCAGAACCAAAATCGCTAGGAAGAGTAAAAAGATTAGAGGATGGAAATGAAAGATACATAAATATTTTAAAAAATAATTTTCCAGCTGATTTTAGCCTAAGAGGTATGCGTATAGTTCTAGACTGTGCTAATGGCGCAGGTTACAAATCAGCACCAAAAATACTTACAGAATTAGGGGCCAAGGTTTTTTCAATCGGTATAAAACCAAATGGTTTAAATATCAATTATAATTGTGGATCAACATTTCCTGAGATTGTAAAAAGATATGTTAAAAAATTTAAAGCAGATCTTGGAATTTCTTTAGATGGTGATGCGGATAGAGTCATTATGTGTGATGAAAAGGCTCAAATAGTAGACGGGGATCAAATTATTGCAATGATTGCCAAGAGGTGGAAAAGAAAAAAAATTTTAAAAGGGGGAGTAATTGGAACATTAATGACCAATTATGGATTAGAAAAGTTTTTTTCAAGGGAGAAAATCAAATTTAAAAGATCGAAAGTTGGCGATAGATATGTAAAGGAAATGATGAAAAAATATAATTTCAATTTAGGCGGGGAACAATCAGGCCATATTATTTTAGGTAAATTTGCGACTACGGGTGATGGTTTATTGGTAGCATTAGAAACTTTATTTGCTTTAAGAAAAGGTAAATTGGCGAGTGAAATTTTCAAAGTTTATAAATCAGTCCCTCAAAAACTTCTTAACATCAAAGTCAAAGATAAAAAGATTATTAACTCATTAAAATGTAAAAAAGCGATAAAATTAGCTAATGGACTAATTAAAAATAAAGGAAGATTGTTAGTTAGGGCTTCAGGAACTGAGCCTAAGATTAGAATAATGTGTGAGTCGTTCAATTTGTCTTTGATGATTAAATGTATCAATATCGTTAAAAAGACAATTCATTAATTTATGAAACCTAGATCTAAAGTTCTTATTATTGCTGGCTCAGACTCGTCTGGTGGAGCAGGTATTCAAGCAGATTTAAGAACTGTTACAACTTTAGGAAGTTACGCTATGACAGCCATTACGGCAGTAACGGCCCAAAACACTACTGGTGTAAAATCAATTGTTCCTATTAAACCTATAGAAATATCAAGACAAATAGAATTTTCAGCTAAGGACATAAAACCAGATGCAATTAAGATAGGAATGTTGCACTCAAAGCCAGTTATACAAGCCGTGATAAAATCTTTGCATAAACTTAATACAAAAAAGATAGTTCTGGACCCAGTTATGGTTGCTAAAGGTGGTTCAAAACTAATTAACAACTCAGCGATTAATATCATTAAAAAAAATTTAATGAAAAAAATATTACTAATTACTCCAAACATACCAGAGGCAGAAATATTAACGAAAACGAAAATTAATTCTATCGATGATATGATAAAAGCAGGAAAAATACTTATTAACTTGGGTGCTAATAATGTTTTAATAAAAGGTGGACACCTAAATTCAAAAAAAATGAGAGATATACTTTTAAATAAAAAAATTATGAAAGTATTTAGTAATAAAAAATACAATTCAAAAAATACACATGGTACTGGGTGCTCATTATCTTCAGCAATTACAACGTATTTATCATGTGGAAAAGATTTGAATAAATCTTGTGAGCTAGGAATTAAATATGTTAATGAAGCGATAAGGTCAAATTTAAATTTAGGAAAAGGAAACGGTCCAATAAATCACTTAAATTCTATCAATGTAATTAAAAAATTTAATTAATGAGAAATGTAGTTGTAGTAGGTTCACAGTGGGGAGACGAGGGTAAAGGTAAGATAGTAGATTGGTTATCAAGTGAAGCCGACGTTGTTGTAAGATTTCAAGGTGGGCATAATGCTGGCCATACATTAGTTATCGATCAAAAAATATTTAAATTAAGACTGTTACCATCTGGAATAGTTCGAGAGGGTAAAATTTCAATTCTAGGAAACGGGGTAGTGATTGATCCCTGGTCATTATTAAGCGAAATAGATGAGATTAAAAAGCAAGGAATAAAAGTTTCACCTGCTAATTTTATGATTTCAGAGTCAGCTTCGCTTATATTACCTTTTCATCAAGAAATGGATGAAATAAGAGAAGATGCTGCTGGGAAAGGTAAAATTGGTACTACAAGAAGAGGAATTGGACCGTGTTATGAGGATAAAGTTGGAAGAAGATCAATAAGAGTTATGGATTTAAGATCAGAAAGTAACTTAGAAAAAAGACTTGAGAATGTTTTGTTGCATCATAACGCTATCAGAAAAGGTTTAAATAAAAAAACTTATAAAAAAGATGAATTAAAAAAAGAGTTATTAAAAATAGCTCCTGAAATTTTAAAGTTTGCTCAACCAGTTTGGTTGAAATTAAGTGAATTTAATAAAGATAGGAAAAAAATTTTATTTGAGGGAGCCCAAGGGATACTTTTAGATGTTGATCATGGCACATATCCTTATGTAACCTCATCAAATACTGTCCCTGCAATGGCGGCAACAGGGTCAGGTTCTGGACCAGATAAGATTAATTATATTTTAGGTATTACAAAAGCTTATACCACAAGAGTAGGTAGTGGACCATTTCCGACTGAATTAAAAGATGAAATTGGAGAAAATCTTGGCCAACGAGGTAAAGAGTTTGGAACTGTAACAGCCAGAAAAAGAAGATGCGGATGGTTTGATGGAGTTTTAGTAAGACAAGCAATTAAAATTTCAGGGATTAACGGGATAGCTTTAACTAAGTTAGATGTCTTAGATGAATTAAATGAAATTAAGATGTGTGTTGGATATGAATTAAGTGGAAAAAAAATTGATTACTTACCTGCTGCTTCTGAAGATCAGTTCAATATTAAACCAATCTATAAAACTCTTCCTGGTTGGAAAGTGAAAACACAGGGAATTCGGAATTTAAAAGACCTACCAGACAACGCTAAAAGATATATTCATGCAATAGAAGATTTTATTGAGGCTAGAATATCAAGTATATCAACTAGTCCAGAAAGGGATGATACTATTTTAGTTGAGGACCCTTTTAAAATTAATTAGCAGGTAATAAATTTTTCGACTTACTAGCATTAATCATAGATTTTTGTAGTTTTTCAAAAGCTTTTGTCTCAATTTGTCTGATTCTTTCTCTGCTAATTTTATATTTTTTACTTAATTCTTCTAAAGTTTTAGGTTCTTCAGATAGTCTTCTGGCATTAATTATCTCTTTTTCTCTCTCATTTAAAATTTTCATTGCGCTATTTAATAGTTCTTTTTTATCATCATATTCTTGTTTTTGTGAAACAAGTAGTTCTTGGTCAAGACTATCATCGACTAACCAGTCTTGCCATTCATCCGTCTCTCCATATTTTATAGGATCATTTAAAGATTTTTCTTGTCCCATCATTCGTCTGTTCATATTCACTACTTCATGGGACTCAACATCTAGTCTTTTTGATATTTCATTAACATGTTCATCTTTTAAATCACCATCTTGACCTGGTGCAATCTGGTTTTTTATTTTTTTTAAATTAAAGAAAAGTTTTTTTTGAGCTGTAGTTGTGCCCATTTTTACTAAACTCCAAGATCTTAAAACATATTCTTGTATAGCTGCTTTGATCCACCACATTGCATACGTAGCAAGTCGAAAACCTTTATCAGGGTCAAATTTTTTTACTGCCTGCATTAAACCTAAATTACCTTCAGAAATTAATTCATTAACTGGTAGCCCGTATCCCCGATAGCCCATCGCAATTTTAGCTACTAGCCTTAGATGACTTGTTACTAATTTATGTGCAGCTTTTAAATTTCCATTGTCTCTCCAGTTTTTTGCTAACATGTATTCTTCCTCAGCATCAAGCATTGGAAACTTTTTAATCTGAGCTAAATATACTGATAACCCCCCAATTGAGGGGACTGGAAGATTGCTTATTTGATTTTTATCACTCATATTTTTTAATTATATATAAAATTAAATTTTTCAACTGCTTAAATTTTCAAGCAAATTCAACATTTTTTTAAATCCATTAGGAGGATCTGAGTTAAAACTCATTCGTTTGTTTGTTTTAGGGTGTTTAAATTCCAGTGTTTTTGCATGTAAAGCTTGACCCGATAGTTTATTTAAACTTGTAAAAAATTCATTATTAATTTTTTTAAACTTTAGGTTTTCTTTTCCATATTGTTTATCTCCTAATAAAGAAGATCCTTTATACTTCAAATGTACTCTTATTTGATGAGTTCTGCCTGTTTCTAATTCGCATTCAATTAAACTTATTTTTGGTATATCTTTTATATTAAAAACTTTTAAAGTTTTATAATTAGTAATTGCTTTTTTTCCTTTAAAGTCACTTATTGTCATAAGTTGTCGATTTTTTTTGTCTCTAGTAATAAATGTGCTTATTCTTCCACTAAGAGGCCTTATCACACCCCAAGCGAGACAAAGATATTTTCTTCCAATAGTATGATTACTAAATTGTTCTCCTAAATCTGCGTGAGATAAATTATTTTTAGCTACAATCAAAAGGCCACTCGTATCTTTGTCGATTCTGTGCACTATACCCGGTCTTAGATTTCCATTTATATCTGATAAATTATTTTTATATTTAAACAATAAAGCATTAACTAAAGTATTTTTATTATTTCCTGCACCAGGATGAACGACCATACCTTTTGGTTTGTTAATTATTAAAATATTTTCATCTTCATAAACTATATTGAGTTTAATTTTTTTTGGCGTTACATTTTGAGTCTCTTTTTTAATAATTTTAACAGCAATATGATCTTTAAATTTTACCTTTTTTGAGGAGGATGTAAGAATTAAATTATTTAATTTAACTTGTTTTTCATCAATTAATTTTTTCAAATATGACCTGGTAAATTGGTTTATATTTTCAGCTAAAACCAAATCTAGTCTTTTTCCACTGTTTTTTTTGTCAACATAAAATTTTATTGTATTATTCATAAATTAATTTAAATTATTTATATTGCGCCGGTAGCTTCAACTGGATAGAGCGCCGGATTTCGGCTCCGGAGGTTATGGGTTCGACTCCTATCCGGCGCACCATTTTTTTAAATAATCCAGTCTGAAAATTTTTCTTTATTTTGTGCAATGAATTTAGGGTAACTATCATCAATATCAATTTTTCTCAATTTACTCTTACGACCAAAAATATCTTCACTTTTTATTATTTTCTCTTCAATTATTTTCTCATTTAAATTTTTATCATTATACTCACCATGAGAAAAAGATTTTATTTTATCTAGTATTTGTTTTGGTGATTGCATATAGGAAAAATGCCATCCACCTTCAATAATTTGCTGATTAATTTTATCTAATCTCCAAAAAGGATATAACTTAAATTTTAAATTCCTAAGTTCTTGCATAGATTTTAAATATTTTTTTTTTGTTATTTTTGAACCAATCCAACCACTTTCTTTTAAATTTTGCAAATTTAACTTATACATAAACATCTTTTGTGAAAAGGCTATAAATTTTTTATTATTTTTGATAAGAGATAATTTTGAGAGATCTGGTATTTCATCAGAGTCAGATAAAATAATAAGATCATCAGGAGATGCATCCTTAATTCCTTCAATCAGCGAATTTCTTTGATGTTGCTCAATTGGAGAC
>CACIWE010000029.1 GCA_902590285.1 uncultured Pelagibacteraceae bacterium
AGGAAAAGCTGATATTACTGCTCATGTAAATTTTTCTTTGTTAAGTGAATTTTTTATAAAAAATAATTTGAAAATAAAAAATATTATTACACAAAAAAATTTTTTAGAGTCCATGGGTATTTTGGAAAGAGCAAAAATAATTGCAAAAAAAATGAAATTTACTGAACAGACTGATCTTTACTTAAGAATACAAAGGCTATTAAGTCCCAAATACATGGGAAATTTATTCAAAGTAATTTTGGCTTATAACTTTAAAGATAATAATTTCACTGGATTTAAATAATGTTTTACTCAAAAAAATTTAAAAAACTAAAAGAAGTAAATCATTGTTTTTTTTCAAGAAAAAATGGATTTTCAAAAGGAATTTATAAAAGTTTAAATTGCGGTAAAGGATCTAAAGACAATAAAAAAAATATTAGAAAAAACTTGGATTTTGTTGCAAAAAAAATGGCCGTCGAAAGAAATAAACTTATTTTGATGCATCAAACTCATAGTAATAAAGTGATTGAAATAAAAAAAAATAATTATAAAAAAAAAATTATTGCAGATGCCATGATCACAAAAATGACTGACATTGCTATTGGTGTTTTAACAGCAGATTGTGTGCCTATTATTATCTATGATGCTAGAAATAAATTTATAGGTTGTGTACATGCTGGGTGGAAAGGTGCTTTAACAGGAATAATTGAGAACACAATAAAAATGCTTAAAAAATTAAATTCAAATAATAAACTTTATGCGAGTGTTGGGCCCTGTATCGGAAAAAAAAGTTATGAAGTAGATATTTTATTTTATGAAAAGTTTGTGTCAAAATTTAGGAAGAATAAAATTTATTTTAAAAATAAGAATAAAACAAAAAAATTGTTTAATTTAAGAAAGTTCGTGACTGACAAGCTTTTAAAATTAAAAGTAAAAACTGATCAGATTAATAAGGATACTTTTAGTGAAAAAAGTAATTTTTATAGTTATAGAAGATCGCAAAAATTAAAGCAAAAAGATTATGGTCGTTGTATTTCAACGATTCGCTTACTTAAACTTTATTAATTTGAAAAGATTTAGAAATAAGGTATAAATAGTTACATTTCATGAAAATTTTATCTGGAACTAGCAATTTAAAACTCAGTAAAAATATTGCTAAGAATTTAAAATTAAAACTAATTAATACTAATATTAGAAGATTTGCTGATGGCGAGATTTACATAGAGATAAATGAAAATATAAGAGGGAATAGCGTATTTGTAATACAATCTACTTCTAATCCGGCGAATGATAATCTTATGGAATTGCTTTTAGTTATTGATGCTTTAAAGAGATCATCTGCTAAAACTATTACAGCTGTAATACCGTATTTTGGTTACGCTAGACAAGATAGAAAGGTAGCACCGAGAACTTCCATTTCAGCCAAAGTGATGGCAAATTTGATAACTAATGCAGGGGCAACCAGAGTTGTAACTGTAGATTTGCATGCTGGTCAAATTCAAGGCTTCTTTGATATGCCTGTAGATAATTTATATACCGCTCCGCTTTTTGCAAAATATATTAAAAAAAAGTTAGGTAATAAAAAACTAATATGTGTTTCTCCAGATGTTGGGGGTGTGGCAAGAACTAGAGATCTAGCTAATAGAATAAAAGCTGATCTCGCAATTATAGATAAAAGAAGACCTGCACCAGGTAAATCTGAAGTAATGAACATTTTAGGGAATGTTAAAAATAAAACATGTATAATTGTTGATGATATAATTGATAGTGGAGGTACAATAATTAATGCTGTTAACGCTTTAATAAAAAGTGGAGCAAATGAAGTCTATGTATTTATTTCTCATGGTGTCTTAAGCGGAGATGCGGCAAAAAAAATCAAAAATTCAAAAATAAAGAAACTTGTAGTTACGGATACTATAGATAATAGTAAAAAAATTAATAATAATAGTAAAATTGAGGTTTTATCTATATCTTCATTAATGTCAGAAGCAATAAAAAGGATTGCAAATTCAAATTCGGTATCTGATTTATTCAATTAATACTTGTTTTGATGAAGATCATAGGTTATATACCCTCTTCAACTAAATTATGAATAACTTAAAGGCAATTAAAAGAGAGAATACCTCTACAGGTTCAAACAACAAGTTAAGGTCGGATGGGTTTATACCTGCTGTATTATATGGAGGTAAAGATGCTAACCAAAATATTTCAATACAGATAAAAGAAATTAAAAATTTAATTAATTCAGATACATTTTTATCAAAAGTTTTAGAGATAGATATAGACGGCAAAAAAGAGAAAGTTATTCCAAGAGATGTAGCATATAATGTGGTTTCTGAAGAACCTATTCATATAGATTTTATGAGGATTGTCTCAGGTAAAAAAATTATTTTAGAAATTCCAGTGAAGTTTATAAACCATCCAGACTCTCCAGGTTTAAAAAGAGGTGGAGTATTAAATATAGTAAGAAGAAAAGTAGAGCTTAGATGTCCCGCAGAAAATATTCCGGATGAGATTATTGTTGATTTAGCAGGTACAGATATTGGTACAAGTATTAAAATCTCATCAATTAAACTTCCTGATAATGTTATACCAACAATTACAGATCGTGATTTCGTTGTTGCAACTGTTGCTGCTCCAACTGTAATTAAGGAACCAGAGAAACCTGCTGAAGAAACATCAGCTGAAGGAGCGGAGGGAGAAGCTCCTGCTGAAGGCGCAGAAGCGGCCGCTAAAGATGGAGATGGAGCTAAAAAAGATGATAAAGCTAAAGAAGGTACTGATAAAAAACCTGACGATAAAAAACCTGCTGAAAAAAAACCTGCTGAAAAGAAATAATTAATATGCTTTTACTTGTCGGATTAGGAAATCCTGGATCCAACTATACTAATACCAGACATAATATTGGTTTTAAAATAATTGATGCAATTAATGCTCATTTTAAACTTTCTAAGCAAAAACCGAAGTTCAAAGGTTTGCTTACTACTGGAAATATTGATGAAAAAAAGATTTACGCTATCAAACCTTTAACTTTTATGAATAATTCTGGAACCGCTATAAAGGAGTTGATTGATTATTTTAAAATTGAAGCAAAAGATGTATTTGTTTTTCACGACGATATGGACATTGATTTCGGAAAAATAAAAGCAAAATTTGGAGGAAGTAGTGCAGGTCATAATGGGATTGAGTCGATAGATAAATTTATTGGTAAAGACTATTCAAGAGTTCGTATAGGTATTGGCCATCCAAAACAAAAAAAAAAAGTTAATAATCATGTTTTAGAAGATTTTAAAGAAGACGAAGAAGAAAAAATAAACGAGATTACCGAAAATATTGTTAAACAGTTGCCAACATTAATTGAAAAAAAAATAGACTTATTTTCAAGCAAAGTTAATCAAGACCTTAATGGGATTTAAATGTGGAATAGTTGGACTTCCTAATGTTGGAAAGTCTACTTTATTCAATGCTTTGACAGCTTCAAAAAATGCAGAAGCCGCTAATTTTCCTTTTTGTACTATCGACCCAAATATTGGAATAGTTGATGTCGTAGATAAAAGATTAGATAAATTATCGAAATTATCTAATTCAAAAAAGAAAATATATACCAATATTACTTTTGTAGATATTGCTGGATTGGTTAAAGGAGCTTCAAAAGGTGAAGGTTTAGGAAATAAATTTCTTTCACATATTAGAGAAGTTGATGCAATTATTCACTTGGTAAGGTGCTTTGAGTCTGACAAAATTACCCACGTAAACTCAAAGATTAATCCAGTTGAAGACCTTGAAACAATCAAAACAGAAATAATACTATCTGATTTAGACATTATTCAAAAAAAACTAGAAAAAGGTAAAAAAAAGTTACTACAAGAAAAAGAGATTAAAATACTTGAAGAAAAATTAAATCAATTAAATGATGGTAAAGAATTAGTTATAACTGATGATTCTGAGAAGAAATTTTTATCATCATTGGGATTATTAAGTATAAAGCCAAAAATCATAGTTTGTAACGTAGATGAAGACAGTTTAGCAAGAGGAAATGGTTTTACTGAGAGTGTTAAAAAAAAATATTCTAATCATAAAATTGTAACTATTTGTGCTGATATTGAGGATCAAATCATGGGGTTAGATAACGATGAAAGAGAAACTTTCATGAAAGAAATAGGATTAGATAAAACTGGTTTAAATCAGTTAATAAAAGAAGGATACGATCTTTTAAATCTTGATACTTTTTTCACTTCAGGTCCAGAGGAAAGCAGAGCTTGGACAGTAGAAAAAAATACTCTAGCTCCAAAAGCAGCGAGTGTGATCCACACTGATTTTGAAAAGAACTTTATACGAGCTGAAGCTGTGTCGTGTGAAGATTTTATCAATTTTGGTAGTGCAGAAAAATGTAAAGAAAATGGAAGACTGAGAATTGAAGGAAAAGATTACATCGTGAAAGATGGTGATGTCTTATACTTCCGTGTCAACCCGTGACCAAATTTTTTTCATACTTAAGTAAACTAAAGTTGTTAAAAGAATTAAATAAATTATCACTTTAACTCCAGTTCTATGTCTCTCTTCTAATTCAGGCTCAGCAGCCCATGATAAAAAAGTTGTTACATCTTTAGCCATTTGATCAACGGTAGACTCGGTACCATCTGCATACTCAACTAAGCCATCCATTAAATTGTTTGGCATTTTAATCTTATTGCCGGCCATGTATTTATTATAATAAACACCGTCATCAAGAGTTACACCTGAAGGAGGATCTTCGTAACCGACTAGTACTGAATAAATATAATTAGCTCCCCCTTTTCTTGCTTTTACTAAAACTGACATGTCAGGCGGGTATGCCCCGCCATTAGCAGCTATTGCTGCCTGTGTATTTGGGTATGGGCTTTTAAACTTATCTGAAGGTTTTCCTGGTCGAGTAAACATTTCTCCCTGAGAATCTGGACCATCCTCTATTTCAAAACTAGCAGCAATAGCTTTTACTTCTTGTTCTGAAAACTCAGGTCCGCCAGGTTCTCCTAGATTTCTATAGCTAAGATATTGCATTGAGTGGCAAGAGGCACAGACTTCTTTATAAACTTGAAAACCTCTTTGTAGTGATGCTCTATCGAAAGTTCCTGTTAAACCTTTAAAACTCCAATCCACTTTAATTGGATCAACCATTTCAGCGCTTTGTAGTGGTTTAATTGATATAAGTAACAAAAAAGATAAAAAAAGTATTTTTGTATTAAACTTTTTCATCAACATTCCTAGCTAGAGACGGTTCTGCTCCTCCAGTTAATACTGGCTCAGAAATACTCATTGGAATTGGATCTGTTTTCTCTAATAATCCGACTACTGGCATTACAATTATAAAATGAGCAAAATAGTAAATAGTTCCTACTCTAGCTAATACTAAGTAAATTCCTTCAGCTGGCATCGCACCAACATAACCAAGCATTAAAACGTCTAAAACAAATATCCAAAAAAATTGTCTGTATATTGGTCTGAATACTGCCGATCTTACTTTAGAGGTATCCAGCCACGGTAAAACAAATAGAATAAAGATTGCCCCAAACATTAAAATCACTCCACCTAATTTATCTGGCACAGATCTTAAAATTGCATAGAAGGGTAATAAATACCATTCTGGTACAATATGTGCTGGTGTTACTAGCGGATTAGCTGGGATATAATTATCTGAGTGACCCAAAACGTTAGGAGTGAAAAATACAAATCCTGCAAATATAATCATAAACACTAGAAGCGCAAAAGCATCTTTAATTGTTATATAAGGATGGAATGGAACTGTATCTTTTGACGGTTTCTTT
>CACIWE010000030.1 GCA_902590285.1 uncultured Pelagibacteraceae bacterium
CTCTTAACCATATTGGCATCGAAAGACTAAAAGACTTAAATCCTCTAGGTGCAAATGCCATATAAGTCTCTAATAATCTTTCAAATTTTAAAAATGGTTTTTCAAAAAAAACAATGTGATCGATCTTGCTTAAATTAAGTTTTGCCTCCTTTAGTACATAATTAATTGCATTAAATGGATATCTTGGATCATGTTTTTTCCTTGAAAATCTCTCTTCCTGAGCTGCAGCTACAATCTCTCCATCTACTAGGATTGCGGCTGCGCTGTCGTGATAAAATGCTGAAATTCCTAAAATTGAAGTCACTTAAAATATTGTATAAATAAATGGGGCTACCGCTGAACCTTGGCTTAAAACAATTAAAATTCCAAACAAAGCCAATACGATTATGATGGGTAATAACCAGTATTTTTTTCTCTCTCTCAAAAATTCCCAAAATTCTTTTATGAAATCTATCATTGGTTATTAATTTACTATACCTTTTTTTAATATTAATTGTGAAACAAACTTATGTCCGTCTTTGGATAAATGCATTGGATCAAAATTTAAAAAAAGCTTATAACCCTGATCCTTATTGCAGAAATCTGTTGAAAAATCAAATAATCTATATTTCAATTCCTGGAACATGTCTTTAATTTTGGTTTGAGGTAACATATATCTAGCTTCACAACTATTTTTAATTTGATGCTTATAGGGAAGTAAAACAAACCTTGTGTTAATTTTATTAAGATTAGAGTAATCTATAATTTTTTTTAAACTATTTTTATATTTATTTAAAATAATTTCATTTTCGTAATATGGATTAATATAATCAAAATGCCTTTTAACATTTTGAGTTCCAACTGCCTTTACAATGTTGAAAATTGTTGATTTTTCTCTTAAGAAGAAATTCAACTTTATGAGTAAACTTTTATTTCTTAAATCATTCCAAAAACTTTTATTTTCAGATGCAATTTTAAATCTTTCCTTTTGGACTACTCCATCGTGAGAAACAATGTCATTTAAACATAGAAAAATTAACACTTCATTTATTTGTTGAAACTTGTTGTGGTATTTTTCTAATAAAAACGAGTAATTTTCTAATCTATGACCTGCAACTGATGAATTATACAAATTATAATTTATCTTTTTCCTAAGCAGCCCTACAAAAGAATCTTTTTCATTAACGCCTACACCAAAACTCACGCTATCACCTAAAATCAAAATAGTTTGAAGATTATTTTTGTAATTAATTTTTTCTAAAGGTACGCGAAATCCGTTATTATCAGTTCTAATTTTTTTTCCCATTATTGTCCTCATTACATTAGGATAATGATAAACAACACCTTCGTTCTTATAAAAAGTATCTTTTTCAAACCCTTGAAGAGTAATGATATTAAAAACTCTTAATGAAAATTCTAAAGATAAAAATATAATTGTTACGATAATAATATTAAGTAAGATTACTTTTTTCATTAAAATTGTTTCTTCATTGACAAACGTTTCTTATTTCTTCTAATCCAATATGAGTCCTTTTTTTCTAAAAATTTTAAACCCAGTAAATCTTTGCCAAATAATCTAACAATTAAGCTTACAGGGGTTAAAACTATAAAATAAACCAATGCCATAACTAGTGGCGCGATTACCATCCCAAGGATTTCACCAAATTTAATCCATAATTTATTAAGAGGAGAAAGTATTTTAGAATTAGTTAATCCTAGTATTAAAAATACTGCTGAGATTGATATTAAATAAAGATTTGGATCAAGACTATTTTTAAGTGGCCAAAGTCCTAATATTAAAAAAACAACAAAAAATAGAAGACCAAAACTTCTATTAGAGCTTTGTGATTTCATTTATAATATACTAATTTAAACCTTTTTGAGGTTTCATATCCTCTTTTTTAATGCCAGCAACTCTCACTGGTTTTTTCATTGCATCTCTTCTGAAAGGCTCACCTAATTCCTGATTTAAAATTACTTCAATAAATGTAGTGATACCTTTCTTTTGATCCTCACATGATTGTTTGATCGCTTTTGTTGTTTCTTCCATTGTTCTAACTGTAACACCTTTAAGACCACATGCATTGGCAACCTTTGAATAGCTTAGTTCTGGATCTAATTCTGTTCCTATGAAATTATTATCAAACCACAATGTAGTGTTTCTTTTTTCAGCGCCCCACTGATAATTTCTAAAAATAACCATTGAAATAGCTGGCCACTCTTTACGTGCACATGAGCTCATTTCATTCATACTTATTCCAAATGCCCCGTCACCTGCAAAACCTATTACTGGTGTATCCGGACAGCCAATTTTAGCGCCTAATATAGATGGAAAACCATAACCGCAAGGACCGAATAAACCTGGTGCTAGATATTTTCTTCCTTTTTCAAAAGTTGGGTAGGCATTTCCAATCGCGCAATTATTTCCGATATCACTAGAAATAATTACATCTTCTGGCATACCAGCTTGAATAGCTCTCCAAGCTTGTCTAGGTGACATTCGATCTTTATCTCTTTCTCTCGCCTCTTTATTCCAAACTGTTCCTGGATCATCATCCTCGTGATCCAAACTAGAAAGTTTTTGTAACCAAGCCGATTTCGTTTGATGAATTAAATCTTTTCTTTTTTGTCTATCAGCATCTCCTGCTTTTGGAGATAATTTACTTAATAATTGTTGAGCAACCAATTTAGCATCTCCGCAAATACCAATAGTTACTTTTTTAGTTAAACCAATTCTATCTGAATTCATATCTACTTGAATAATTTTTGCATTTTTTGGCCAATAATCAATGCCATAACCTGGTAAAGTTGAAAAAGGATTTAATCTTGTACCTAAAGCTAAGACAACATCTGCTTTTGCGATCAATTCCATTGCAGCTTTTGATCCGTTATAACCTAATGGACCAACAGCTAATGGATGGCTCCCTGGAAAACTATCGTTATGTTGATAGCCAGAACATACCGGTGAGTCTAATTTTTCAGCAAGCTTCACACACTCTTGTATTGCTCCGCCAATTACTACACCTGCACCTGACAAAATTACAGGAAACTTTGCGTTAGAAAGTAATTTTGCTGCTTCTTCTATCGCCGCTGCACCGCCAGCTTGTCTTTCTAATCTAACGATTGGAGGTAAATCAATATCTATTACTTGTGTCCAAAAATCTCTTGGCACATTTATTTGTGCTGGAGCTGAACCTCTAATAGCTTTTTCAATAACTCTATTTAAAACTTCTGCAATTCTAGATGGATCTCTAACTTCTTCTTGATAGCAAACCATATCTTTAAATAAATTCATTTGTTCAACTTCCTGAAAACCCCCTTGACCCATTGTTTTGTTTGCAGCTTGAGGTGTTACTAAAAGAAGTGGAGTATGATTCCAATAAGCAGTTTTTATTGGTGTTACTAAACCAGTTATACCTGGGCCGTTTTGTGCTACAACCATTGACATTTTTCCTGTAGCACGTGTGTAACCATCAGCTATTAAACCGCCGTTAGTCTCATGGGCTACGTCCCAAAAGGTAATTCCCGCATCAGGAAAAATATCTGAGATAGGCATGAACGCAGAACCAATAATACCGAAAGCGTGTTCAATACCATGCATTTGTAAAACTTTTACAAAAGCTTCTTCTGTCGTCATTTTAGCCATAAATCTCCTAAAAGTATTTTGAAAATCTAGCTTTCATTATACTAAATTTTAGTCTATATCCATTAGATATTTTTATGTCACGGCCTGATCTAATCATACACGATGAAAAAGATAACGTAGGAGTTGTTGTAATAGAAACCACTAAAAAAGGCCAAGAATGTAGCGCCTGGATTATGGAAAACGACTTAACCGTTAAAGTCCCATCAACAAACGATGTTCCTTTAGGACACAAAATAGCGCTTAAAGACCTTAAGGTTGGAGATACAATTTTTAAATATGGGCACGACATTGGAAAAGTAGTCAAAGAAATCAAAAAAGGTGAACATGTTCACGTTCACAATGTAAAAACAAAAAAGTGGTAAAATAGAATGGAAATTCCAAAAAGTTTTTTAGGTTATAAAAGAGAAAACGGAAGAGCTGGAACAAGAAATCACGTAATTATTCTTCCAGTAGATGATATTTCGAATGCTTGTGCTGAAGCAGTAGCAAACAATATAAAAGGAACGATCGCTTTGCCACACTCCTATGGGAGATTACAATTTGGTGCAGATTTAGAATTACATTTTAGGACAATGATTGGTACGGGTAGAAATCCAAACGTTGCTGCTGTTATTGTTATCGGAATTGAGCCAAAATGGACAAAAAAAATTGTTGATGGAATTGCTGAAACTGGAAAACCAGTTGAAGGTTTTCACATTGAAAGAAGTGGAGACATACAAACAATAATGAAAGCATCTAAAAAAGCTCAAGAATTTTCTATGTGGGCCTCTGAAAAACAAAGAGAAGAATGTCCAATGAGTGATTTATGGATATCAGTAAAATGTGGTGAGTCGGACACTACTTCAGGTCTTGCATCTAATCCAACTGTTGGAAATTTAATGGATAAACTAGAGCCATTAGGCGTTCATTTATGTTTTGGAGAAACTTCTGAACTAACCGGTGCAGAACAAGTATGTGCCAAAAGAGGTGCAACTCCTGAAGCTCAGAAAAAATTTATGAAGACATGGAGTGATTATAACGATTTTATTTTAAAAGAAGCGACTGATGACTTATCGGAAAGTCAACCCACAGCAGGTAATATAGCAGGAGGACTAACTACAATTGAAGAAAAAGCGTTTGGAAATTTTCAAAAGATAGGGTCAAGAAAATTTATTGATGTATTAGAACCTGCTGAAGAACCAAAAAAAGGTAAGGGTTTATACTTTATGGATACTTCTTCTGCAGCAGCAGAGTGTGTAACTTTACAAGCTGCTGGAGGATTTAATATTCATCTTTTTCCAACTGGACAAGGAAATATAATTGGCAATCCAATAGAACCAGTAGTTAAACTTACAGCAAATCCTTTGACAGCAAAATTAATGAGTGAGCATGTAGATTGTGATGTTTCAAAAATTTTAACTAGAGAAATGAATCTTGATCAAGCAGGTGATAAACTAATTGAAACAACCTTAAAAGTTGCTAACGGTAGATTAACATGTGCTGAGGCTTTGGGTCATAGAGAGTTTGTTATGACTAAGCTTTATCGAAGTGCCTAATGTCTTCAAGTTCCGAAGACTGTATATTCTGTAATAAAACAAATTGTAAAGTAATCTCATCAACAAAATATTTTTTTATAATTCGAGATACTGCTTATCCTGTCACAAAACATCATACTTTAATTATTACGAACAGACACGTTGGTGATTATTTTGATTTAAGTAGAGAGGAGATTAACGATTTAGATGAGATTTTAAAAAATCAAAAAAAAGAATTAAAAAAATTAGATAAAGAAATAAGTGCTTTTAATGTTGGTGTAAATATAGGTAAAGATGCTGGTCAATCAATTATGCACTGTCACATTCATTTAATTCCAAGAAGAAAAGGAGATGTAGATGATCCTAGGGGTGGAGTAAGAGGCGTAATACC
>CACIWE010000031.1 GCA_902590285.1 uncultured Pelagibacteraceae bacterium
GACTATTGGATATCAACACGCTGGAATTATGAATTATCAAAATATTATTAACCACAATTATAAAAAAAATTTTAATCCAGACTTTATAATTACCTCGGGTAAAAATAATATGAAACATTTCACTAAGTTTTTTGAAAAAAATAAGAAAAAAAATAAACAAAAAATCTTTGAAATTGGTTCTAATAGATATTTTAATAATAGAGGTGGGAAAATTTTATTTAATAAAATTGATAATATATTGATCATCCCTGAAGGAACTTATGAAGAAACGAAAATATTATTTGATTTATCTGTTGAATTAGCAAAACAATACCATAAAAAAAAATTCATTTTGCGCACACACCCTCAAATAAATATTAACCATTTTTCAAAAAATTTTCTTATTTTTAAGAGATATGAAAACTTAAAAAATTTAGTCTTTTCAACAGAGTCTTTTATTGATGATTTAAATCGCTCTAACGCAGTAATTTATAGAGGTAGTACTGGAGTAATAACCGCAATTTTGAAAGGTTTAATTCCCATTTACTTTAAGCAAGAAAATGAACATTTAAATCTTGATCCACTTTTCGATCTTAAGAAATTTAGAAAACATTTGAAAAGTACAAATGAATTTAAAAAGTTTTTGAATGTGAGAAAAGGTTACTTTAATGAATACAAATCTGCAAAAATTTTTTGTTCTAATTATTTTACACCTCAAAAACCATCTAAAACGCTTGGTATTTTTAAACAAATTATGAGGAATAATTAAAAAATTAATATGTGAGTTACTTGTTAATATTAAATTATTACTTTAATGATTATATTTAATGATTAATAAAAATATCAAACTTAAGCGAATAGTGATGGAGGTTTTTGGCGGTTGTAATTATACATGTCAAATGTGTCCACAATCAAATCCTGGAAGGGGGAAAAATTTTACCAGAAAGATGCCACTAATGGAATTTGAGCGGATATTAGATATGATTGTTCCAAAATATGGTCATCCTTTAATTAATTTAGAAGGGAGTGGTGAGCCTACAATGGCAAAAGATCTTCCGCTTTATATTCAATCGGTAAAAAAAAGAAATTTAAAATGCTACATGTATTGTAATGGCGCTAAATTAAATGGAGATTTTTTAAAGAGGGTTTTAGATCAGAAAATAGATTTTATAAGATTTAGCATGATCGGCTATGATGAAAAAACTTATAAGCAATGGATGAATATTGACAATTTTAAATTGATATTATCAAATATAAATGAAGCTAAAGAATACATTGAAAAAAATAACCTTAAAACTAAATTGGGCACTTATCATTTAATTACTGATAATGGTAATTTAGAAAATGAAATAAATCTATACAAAGAAAATATTATAAAAAAAACAGGTGTATTTGCTTATATTTGGAAAATGCATAATTGGAGTGGAAATTATGACAATAAAAATGCTAGAGCCAAGACTAAGAGAAGAACATGCGGAAGACCATTCGCTCCTGAACTGACCGTAAGATCAGGTGGTGAGCTAAATAGAACAGGGGGCATTGTGCCTTGTTGTCAAACACTTGGTCCTCCAAATGAAGAAAAAAGCTTACTAGGACATCTTGATAAACAAAGTTTTGAAGATGTGTACTTTGGAGAAAAATATCAAAAATTAAGAGAGGCACACGAAAATAAAGAATTTGATAAAATAGAATATTGTAAAGACTGTGATTTTTTGTATGACGATCCAGAAGTTTTAATTTGGTCAAATGATCCAGAGGCAAGACCACATCATATGTTAGGTACAGATGAAGGCTTCACACTCACAGACTACTCGCTCAATAAGTTATCTTAATTATGAATAAATTTAAAATTTTTAACAAAAAAAAAATTTTAATTACTGGTCACACGGGTTTTAAAGGTTCATGGCTAACTTTATGTTTAAAGCTTTTTGGAGCAAAAATTTTAGGCATTTCAAAAAATTTCACTTCAAATCCATCTCACTACAAACTTTGTCCGGAGCTAAAAAAGGTAAAATCTATTAAATTAGATATCAAAGAATTAATTAAGTTTAGAAAAATAGTAAATAAATTTAAGCCTGATTATATCTTTCATTTAGCTGCTCAAGCATATGTAAAAAAATCTTTAAATGACCCAATTGATACCTGGAAAAGTAATACTTTAGGAACTTTGAATTTATTAGAGATACTAAGACATTATAAAAAAAAAATTAATGTAGTAATAATTACAAGTGATAAAGTTTATTATAATGTTGAAAAAAAAGAGGCCTATAAAGAAAGTGATACTTTAGGAGGAAAAGATCCTTATAGCGCTTCTAAGGCCGGCGCCGAAATAGCAATCAAATCTTATTACGAGTCTTATTTAAGGCATAAAAAAAATATTTATTTTGCTGTAGCTAGAGCTGGTAACGTAATTGGAGGAGGGGACTGGTCAAATGATAGATTGATTCCGGATTGTGTTAAAGCATGGTCAAAAAATAAACCAGTTATGATTAGAAATTTATCCTCAACTAGACCATGGCAACATGTGATAGAAGTGATTAATGGCTATTTAGAATTAGCAATTAAACTAAATAAAAAGAAAAACATAAACGGGGAGACATTTAATTTTGGACCATCTACAAAAAAAAATTATAAAGTTGAAGATTGTTTGAAAGAAATTAAAAAAAATTGGCCCGATGTAAAGTGGAAAAAAGAGAAAAAAACTAATAGATTTAAAGAGGCTGGCTTATTAAAACTAGATTCTAAAAAAACTCTAAAACACTTAAATTGGAAAACAATCATGCCATTTAACGAAACAATAAAATTTACTTCAGAATGGTATAAAAATTTTTATAACAATAAAGCTCAAATAATTACAGTTAGACAAATTAAAAAATATTATCAAAAGTTTAATATTAATATATAAAGCTAAGGAAAATGATAGATTATAAAATTAAAATTCTAGATAACTTTTTACAATTAAAAGATTTTGATGCTCTTAATAAATTAGAGTTCTCACCAGCGCCTGAAAATGGAGTTTCATATTTCACATGCCGTATAGATAAAAATAAAAATTTTATTAACGGTGAGAATAGCTCTGTAATTAAAGAAGTTTTTGAAAGCTATAATGATAGCTTACTAAAGATTTTACAAGAAATGAATGCTGACAAATTAAGTTTATATGACTATTCAATGATTTCGGTAGCTAGAACAGGCAAAAATTTTAAATTTCCAATCCATGATGATACACCTGAAAAACTTTTAAGTGGAGTAATATATTTAGATCCGGAAAAAAATTCTGGCACAAATTTCTTTGATAGTAAAAATCCCACGGTAAAAGAAAAAATCGATTGGAAAAAAAATAGAGCGGTTTTTTTCTCAAGAGAAGAGAGAAAAACCTGGCATTCTTTTGAAGGTCATAGTAGTGGTGAAAGGAAAGTTTTAATTTATAATTTATGTACTCGTAAATTGAAAAAAGTTTTCAATGTTGAGAACAAAAACTATTTTTATGGAATGTTAAGATACAAATTAAACCCTTATATTTTTAAATTATTCAAAAGAGTAATATAAAAAAATTTTAAAGAAAAAATTCAATATGAAAGTAGTAATTTTAGCAGGAGGAAAAGGAACTAGATTGGCTGAATACACTAAAAAAATACCTAAACCGATGGTTAAAATTAAAGGAAAGCCATTGATTATTTATATAATGAAACATTACGCTAAATATGGTTTCAAAGATTTTATTATAGCTTCCGGCTATAAGCATAATTACATAAAAAATTTCTTTATTAATAAATCTTTTGGATGGAAAATTAAAATTGTGAATACTGGCATAAACTCGATGACCGGAGGAAGAATAAGAAGATTAAAAAATATATTAAAAAATCAAAAATTTTTTTTAACTTATGGAGATGGTTTATCTAATGTAAATTTAAGTAAATTATTAAAATTTCATAATTCGACAAAAAGTTACGCTACTTTAACAGCGGTAAGACCTCCAGCCAGATTTGGAGCAATAAAAATAGTAGACAATAAAGTACAAGTTTTTAGAGAAAAATCTAATTTGGATGTTGGGTGGATAAACGGAGGCTTTTTTATATTTGAACCAAAAATTTTTAATTATCTTCAATCTGATCAAACAATACTAGAAAAAACTCCACTTACAAAATTAGGAAAACAAAAAAAACTTAACGCATTTAAACATACTGGTTTTTGGTATTGTATGGATACAATCAGAGATAAAGAAATAATTGAAAAATCAAAAAAAATTTAGTTTTGAAAAAAAATATTTTGATTGTTGGGGGATCGGGATTTTTAGGATTTAACCTTTTATTAAAATTCGTAAATTTAAAAAACTTTAATATATATTCTGTTTCAAGAAATATTCCTAGAAAATTAAAAAGATTAAAAAAAATAAAATTTATAAAAGCTGATTTTACTAAATACAGTTCACTAGTTAAAAAACTTGAAAAAATTAATTTTGATATAGTAATAAATTTTGGAGGAAATATTGATCATACAAATAGATTACAAACAGAAAAGTCACATTATAAACTTTGTAAAAATCTTGTTGACTTCTTTAAAAATAAAAAAATCAAATTATTTTTACAAGCCGGCAGTAGTTTAGAATACGGTAAGAAAAAATCTCCAAATAAAGAAATTGATAAATGTAGACCAAATTCTATTTATGGGAGATCCAAATTAAAATCTACTGAATATTTAGAGAATAGTGGATTAAATTTCATCGTTTTAAGATTATATCAAATTTACGGACCCCATCAAAAAATAAATAGAATTATACCATTAGCAATATTTAATTTAAAAAAATTTTCTTATTTTGAGTCTACTTCAGGAATACAACAGAGAGATTTTATACATGTTGATGATTTAATTAGTCTTATTACAAAGATCATTAAAAAAAAAAAAATTAAAAGTGGTATCTTTAATGTAGGTAAAGGCAAGGCTATATCTGTCAAGAAATTATTACAGAAAATAGAAAAAAATATAAATTTTGGAAAAATTTATTTTGGCAAATTGAAAATGCGTAAAGACGAGCCGAAGATTTTAGTTCCAAGTATTAAAAGAATAAAAAAATATTATAATTGGGAACCTAAAATTAATTTAGAAATTGGCCTTAGAAGAACAATCAAATATTATGAAAAAGAAATTTCCGTTGGTAAGTATAATAGTTAATTGCTACAATGGAGAAAAGTTCCTAAAGCAAAGTATAAAGAGTGTAATTAATCAATCGTATAAAAATTGGGAAATTATTTTTTGGGATAATAATTCTACAGACAAAAGTAGTTTAATAATTAAAAAATTTATAGATAGGCGTATCAAATATTTTAGATCCTCTAAATTTAACACACTTTATAAATCTAGAAATTTAGCTTTAAAAAAAACAAAAGGTG
>CACIWE010000032.1 GCA_902590285.1 uncultured Pelagibacteraceae bacterium
TTATCATATGATTCTTATAATAGTTATTATCATTGCTTTATAGAAATGAAAATATTTAAAGACAAACATACACTTCAGAAGGAAATTTCAAAAACTAAGGGGATATCATTTGTACCTACAATGGGCGGGTTGCATAAAGGGCATATTTCATTGATCAAACAATCAAAAAAATTGAATTTAAAAACTTTAGTCTCAATTTTTGTAAACCCCAAACAATTTAATAAAAAAAGTGATTTTAGATCTTATCCACGAAACACAAAAAAAGACATAAGGCAGCTAAAAAAATTGAAAATTAATTACTTGTATATACCAACATTTAAAGACATATACGGATTTAAACCTAAGAAGAAAGTTTTCTTAGATAAATTTTCAAAAAGTTTATGTGGTAGATACCGAAAGGGACACTTTGAAGGTGTTTTAAATGTAGTAAACAGGTTTGTAGAAATAATTAATCCAAAATATATATTTTTAGGAAAAAAAGATTATCAACAAATTTATCTAATTAAAAAACAGTATCAAGATGGGGAATTTTATCAATTAAAAATAAAAAAAAGAGACATTTTCAAATCAAAGATGTTGTAGAAAAACCTAGTATCAAAAAAGCGCCATCAAATTTTGCCATTATCGGAAGATATATACTGCCAACAAAAATTTTTAATGAAATTAAAAAATTAAAACCTGGCCAAGGCGGCGAAATACATATTACTGACGCAATTAGAAGTTTAATTAAAAAAGAAAATAAATTTTACGGAAATATTTTTACGGGTAAATATTTAGATTGTGGAACTTTAAGTGGATATATTAATTCAGGAATTCAAATAACTAAAGAGAAATAAATAAAGAGAAATAAATGAAACTATGTATGATAGGAACTGGTTATGTTGGATTAGTTAGTGGTGTGTGCTTTGCTGACATAGGAAACCAAGTTATTTGTGTTGATAAAGATAAAAACAAAATAGATAAACTTAACTTTGGAGTCTCCCCAATCTATGAACCGGGATTAGATGAATTAATAAAAAAAAATTTTACAGCTAAACGCCTTTCATTCACTACAGATATTAATAGAGCTATAAGTGCATCAGATATAATTTTTATATGTGTAGGAACACCTACAAAAAAAGGGTCAATTCAAGTTGATTTATCTTTTGTTTATAAATGTACAAAAGAAATATTAAAATATTCAAAAAGAAAAAAAATTATAGTAACAAAGTCTACTGTGCCTGTAGGAACTGGTGACGAGATTGAAAAAATACTTAAAAAAAAGAAAAAACTTTTTACAATAATTTCTAATCCTGAATTTTTACGAGAAGGTGAAGCAATACGTGATTTTAGATATCCTGATAGGATCGTAATAGGATCTAACGAAAAAAAAGCCTTTAATATTATGAGGAAACTTTATGTACCATTAATTAATAAAGGTTCAAAATTTTTTACTACTTCAAGAAGAGGAGCTGAATTAATAAAGTATGCATCAAATGCTTTTCTTGCAACCAAAATTACTTTTATTAATGAACTTGCTAACTTGTGTGAAAAATCTGGAGTAGAAGTAGAAGATATTTCATTAGGCATGGGCTCTGATAGTAGAATAGGCGGCAGATTTTTACGTGCTGGTCCAGCTTATGGCGGTTCATGCTTTCCAAAAGACACCAAAGGTCTTGTATCAGCTGCAGAGAAATATAAAATAAATTTATCAGTTGTTAAATCAGTAATTAAATCTAATCAAGAAAGAGTTGGTTTACTAACTCAAAGAATTCATAAAATTTTAGGTTCAAATTTAAGAAATAAGAAAATTTCTTTCTTAGGTGTTACATTTAAACCAAATACTGATGATATGAGGGATTCTACTAGCCTTAAAATGATACCTTATTTGTGCAAAAAAGGGGCAAAAGTTAATTATTATGATCCCTCAGGAGAAAAAAAAGAATTTAGAAAAATCAAAAACTGCAATTACAGAAACAATATAAGATCTAATTGTAATGGTGCAGATCTCGTAATTTTACTTACTGAATGGGATGAATTCAAATCAATAGATTTCAAAAAGATCATTAAAAATAATAAATTTAAAGTGTACGACCTAAGAAATCTTTATTCTGCAGAAGAAATGAAAAAAAATAAGATTAAATACTACTCAATTGGAAGGCCTAATACTAATTAAGTTCAAAGATAGCATCAACTTCGACCGCAACTCCTAAGGGCAAGCTATTAACACTTACAGCAGCACGTGTGTGTTCACCGTTTTTATCAAAAATCTTTGCTATAATGTCTGAAGCACCGTTTATAATCTTAGGTTGATCTTTAAAATCATCTGTTGAATTAACATAACCTGTTAATTTGACACAAGATTTAACTTTATCAAAATCTCCTCCACAAGCATTTTTAACATGTGCGACAATACTTAAACCACATCTTTCAGCTGCTTTATAACCTTTCTCTAAATCTAAATCTTTTCCAATCTTACCTGTTATAAGGTTTGCATTTTCATCAATAGATACTTGACCAGATATATATAATAGTTTTCCAATAATCTTAGTAGCAACATAAGCTCCTACTGGTCCTTTTGGTTCAGGTAGTGTTATATTTAAACTTTTAATTTTATTTTCAATGTCACTCATTTTCTTTTACTTTTTTTTTTAGTTTTATCGTATTCTTTTCTTTTTTCAATTAATATGAGCGCCTCTTCCATAGATAGTTCATTTGGATCTTTTTCTTCAGGTATAGTTGCATTTAGAGACTTGTACTTAATATAAGGACCATATTGCCCTTTCATAATTCGAACAGGCTTTTTATCTTCAGGATGTTCTCCAAGATCTTTAATAAGTGAAGAGGAAATCCTTCCAGGCTTAGCTTCAGCTATTAAAGTTATTGCTCGATTAATTCCAATAGAAAATAGATCTTCAACATTTTCAAGTCTTGCAGATTTATTTTCACATTTTAGATATGGACCAAATCTTCCAGAATTTAAAGTTATATCTTGTCCGTTATCTGGGTGTTGCCCTAATACTTTTGGAAGAGAGCATAAATATTTCGCTTTGTCTAAATTAACACTGTCAACATCAATACCTTTTGGAATGGATACATTTTTGAGATGTTCATTCTCATTTTTTTTCTTTCTACTTTTTTTCTTTTTTGTTTCTAATTCTTCTTTTTCTTTTTCATATTGCAAGTAGGGACCAAATCTACCATTCTTTAAATATATATCTTTACCTTTTTCGTTTTGACCAAGTAGCTTAGGTTCTGCTAAGTTATATTGGGCTGCAGCTTTAGCTTTAGATAAAGGTCTAGTAAATTTACACGCAGGATAATTTGAACACCCTATAAAAGCCCCACCTCTAAAACTATTCTTAAGACTTAGCTCGCCGTTGGAACATAACTTGCATTTTCGATCTATAGCGTCTTTATCATCTCTCTCAAAAATTAAAGCTCCTAAACTTTCATTTAATAAGTCTAGTACTTCTCTAGTTCTTTTTTCTTTAACTTTTCCAACATTTTCGTAAAAATCTTTCCAAAAATTATCTAGAACCTGAACCCATTTAATTTTACCACTTGTGATTTCATCTAGCTGATTTTCTAAGTCTGCAGTAAAATTATAATCCACGTATTTAGAGAATAATTTCTCTAAAAAAGCTGAAATTAGTTTACCTCTGTCAGTTGGATTAAACCTTTTATTAATTAATTCGACATAATTTCTCGTTGATAATACTGAGATAATGCTAGCATAAGTGGAGGGTCTCCCTATGCCTAATTCCTCCATCTTTTTTACTAAACTAGCTTCAGAGTATCGTGGTGGTGGATCTGTGAAGTGTTGTTCATCATTTAGCTTAATTATACTAATTTCTTCTCCTACTTTGACTTCAGGTAAAAAATTCTTTGCATCCTCGTCAGTTTCTTGAACTTGATACACTTTAAGAAATCCATCAAATTTTACGACTGAGCCGCTAGCTCTAAAGTTAATTCTATTATCATTTGAGGAAATAATTATGGTATTTCTATCAAACTCTGCCGGTGTCATTTGAGATGATAAGGCTCTACTCCAAATTAATTCATAGAGTTTAAATTGATCTGCATTTATATATTTTTTGATATCAGAAGGTTTCCTGTTTATATTAGTTGGTCTAATTGCCTCATGAGCTTCCTGAGCATTCTTTGCTTTTTTCCCCGTATAACTATTTGGAGCTTCTGGTAAATATTTATCGCCGTAATCATTAGTAATAAATTTTCTAAAGTCATCAATTGCTTCCTTTGAAATATTCGTTCCATCAGTTCTCATATAAGTAATTAACCCAGTGGTTTCACCCTCAATATCTACTCCTTGATAAAGTCGTTGTGCAATCTGCATTGTTCTGGAAGCTCCAAAACCAAATCGCCCCGAGGCAGTTTGTTGTAAAGTTGATGTTGTAAAAGGAGCTAGGGGGTTTCGTCTGAATACTTTTGTATTTACATCAGTAATTTTAAATTTAGTTTTATTGATTACATCAACCACTTTTTGTATTTCTTCTTTATTTTTGAAAGAAAATTTTTCAATTTTATCTCCATTAAATAAACTTAATTTTGAGAAAATATTTTTATTATCTTTGTTCGTAAAAACCGAAGTAAGTGTCCAGTATTCCTCTGGTTTAAATAATTCTATTTCCTTTTCTCTCTCAGTGATTAGCTTTAAAGCTACTGATTGAACTCTTCCTGCTGATTTTGATCCAGGTAATTTTGTCCAAAGGATTGGTGAGATATTAAATCCTACAAGATAGTCCAAAGCTCTTCGCGCTAGATAAGCTTCAACTAAAGGTAAATGAATTTCTCTTGGATTTTTAATAGCATCAAGAATTGCTTTCTTCGTAATCTCATTAAAAACAACTCGTTCAAGATGCTTATCTTTTAATAATTTTTTTTTATCTAATACCTCTTTAACATGCCATGCAATAGCTTCACCTTCACGATCAGGGTCCGTAGCTAAAATAATTTTATCAGAGTCTTCAGCAGCATTTGTAATTTCTTTTAAATATTTTTTTGAAAAAGAGTCTATCTCCCATTCCATTTGAAATTTATTTTCAGGATCTACAGATCCATTTTTTGAGGGAAGATCTCTTATATGTCCATAGCTAGCTAAAACTAAATAATCTTTACCTAAGTA
>CACIWE010000033.1 GCA_902590285.1 uncultured Pelagibacteraceae bacterium
CATTAATTTGAACTGCCATTTTAATCACACGCTCAATATTTTCTGCGCTCACGTTAATTTTTGGCCATGAACTAATTTCTTTCGTTTCATGAAACTCTAAACATTCATAAGCCAAATGCGGAGTAAAAGGTATCATACATATCATTATTTTCTCTAGTTGTTTTTTAAATAATAAGTTTCCTATTTCTAATTCAATGTGATTATTCATAAATTTATATATTTCGTAGAATTGAGCGATACAAACATTCAGTTGAAAATTTTCTATAGATTTTTCAATTTTATTTATAAACAAATCAGTTTTATAAACGAACTCTTTTTCCAAATTTTTATTAATTTTATTTTCAATTCTTTGTTTTACTTGATAATTTAAATTCCAGATTTTTTGTAAAAATTTATTCGCAGATTTTACGCCAATATCAGACCATTGAACGTCTTTTTCTGGCGGACTATCTGAAAGTATAAACCATCTTACTGCATCAGCTCCGTATTCATTAATCATTGTCTCTGGGTCTATTGTATTTTTTTTTGATTTTGACATTGACTCTGATGAACCAATAATCACTTCAGACTTGTCGGATTTTCTTATAGCTTTGTTCAAACTTATTTTTTCGACTTCGTCAGGATATAACCACTGACCTTCTGTGTCTTTGTAAGTTTCATGACATACCATACCTTGAGTGAACAGATTTTTGAAAGGTTCACCAATTTTAATTTTTTTATTACAAGTGTTAATGCTTTTCATAAAAAATCTTGAGTAAAGTAAATGAAGAATTGCATGCTCAACTCCACCTATATATTGATCTACCGGCATCCAATAGTTCACTTTATTTTCATCAAATGGGGCTTCGGTAAAAGTAGGTGAACAAAATCTCAAAAAATACCATGAAGAGTCAACAAAGGTATCCAAGGTGTCCGTTTCTCTTGTTGCTTTTTTTCCGCTTGATTTATCAATAGTATTTTTCCAGGTTGGATGATTTGCAAGCGGATTACCTGAACTGCTTAAATCAACGTCTTTTGGGAGTTTAATTGGTAAATCCTTTTTATCAACTGGAACTGGAGTTCCATCTTCTAAATAAATAATTGGGATCGGACAGCCCCAATATCTTTGTCTTGAAATTCCCCAGTCTTTCAAACGATATAAAGTTTTCTTAACACCTAGATTTTTTTTTTCAATTATATCTATTATTTTTTTTTTAGCTTCACGAACATCAAAACCATCTAAAAAATCAGAGTTTATAATTAATCCTTCGCCTGTATAAGCTTCTTTAAGAATAGAAGTTTTTTTTGAAGGAGAAACCACTTGCAAAATATCAAGTTTATATTTTTTAGCAAAGTCAAAATCTCTTTGGTCGTGAGCCGGGCAACCAAAAATTGCTCCAGTACCATAATCCATCAAAACAAAATTAGCGAAATAAACAGGTATCTTTTTTTTTGTGAATGGATGTTCCACAAAAAGATCTGTGTGATAACCTAACTTTTCTGCATTAGCCAGAGCTTCTTCAGTTGTACCCATTTTTGTACACTTATTTTTAAATTCAATAAATTCTTTATTTGATAAAAAATTGCTTGAAAGTTCATGGTCAACGGAGATGGCAATGAAAGAGGCACCAAAAATAGTATCTGGCCGAGTAGTGAAAACTTTAATCTTCCTACTGTCACCTACTAATTGAAAATCTATCTCACAGCCAAAAGATTTTCCAATCCAATTTTTTTGCATTAATTTTACTTTATCTGGCCATCCATCAAGTTTACTTAAATCATTTAATAAAGCGTCAGAAAACTTAGTAATATTAAAAAACCATTGAGATAATTTTTTTCTTTGAACTACTGCGTTAGATCTCCATCCTCTTCCATTAATAACTTGTTCATTTGCTAAAACTGTTTGTTCTTCTGGATCCCAATTTACGTATGTTTCTTTACGTGATACCAAACCAAGTTTGTAAAAGTCTAAAAATAATTCTTGTTGGTGTTTATAATAATCTTCACTGCATGTTGAGATTTCTAAATCCCAATCAATTGATAAACCCAACTGTTTCAATTGGTTTCGCATAGTTTCTATGTTTTTTTGTGTCCATTCATTAGGGTTTAATTTATTTAACTTGGCAGCATTTTCAGCAGGTAAACCAAAAGCATCCCATCCCATTGGATGAAGTACATTAAATTTTTTTAAATATTTGTATCTCGCTATTAAATCACCAATCGTGTAATTACGTACGTGACCCATGTGTATTTTTCCAGATGGGTATGGAAACATCTCAAGACAATAAAATTTTTTCGCGGATGGATTTTTATTATATAATTTAAAATCTTTATGTTTTTTTTGCCATTTTTTTTCAATGACTTGAAAATTTATTCGTTCCATAAATTATTTTTTAGATTTTTTTTCTTTTGTCTCTTTTTCTAACAATGCAGCTTTTCTTATAATGGTAGTTAAAAGTTCCTCTGAAATTTTACTATTTGTTAACTGAGAAACTTTACAGTTTGACACTTCTCTGCAAATCTTTTTATGTACTATAACTTTTATGTTTTCGGTTCTAATTTCATTTCCTAAGAATCTTACTGATATTTTTACTGCATCATTTGAATTGTTTTCAGAATACCAATCCGTAACAATTATACCTCCAGAGTAGTCGACTGTTGTTAATGGAAGAAAATCTAAAATTTCTAATGAAGCTCTCCACATTGGATTTGAGGTGCTAAACTCATAAGTAGTTTTTCCAGCTCCTAAAAGGCCTCCCAACGAAACTCCTCGTCCCTCTTCAATATTTTTTCTTGCTCTTTCTTGTGCATTGGTAGATCTTTCTCTTGTATCAACTTTTTTTGGCTTGAAAGCCTGACAAGAAGTTATAAAAAGACAAATAATTGTAAAAAAAAGGATTTTTTTAAGCATTAAGTTAGTAATAGTTGAAAGTTTTTAAGAATACAAAGAATTACTTAAAATATCGTTGTAATTGCTTGTTTTTTTAAGGAAGATAACATGTGATAAAAATATCACATCTAACAATAAATTCAATAAAATAGCCTAAAAAATCAATAATTGGCATCTGAAAATGGTAATAAATACCGTTTTAATTATTAAAACAAATAATAACAAAGGAAATAAAATGAAAAATATAACTAAAATATTATTCGTTGCTATTACATCTTTGTCTTTAATGTTTTCAGCAAAAGCAGGTGAGTTAACTGTAAATGGTACAGCTAAAGCGACTTACAATGCTACATCTGGTCAACAAAAAGATAACGGTATTGGTATAACGAATGAGTTAACATTCACTGCAAGCGGTGAAATGGATAACGGTTACACATGGAGTTACTCTATGGCGTTAGACCCAACAACAACAGGTGATTCAGCTGCTTCACCTTCTAACACACAGCCTGGTGCTGCATTGAACGATGATACGTCAGTCACATTAGGAATGAATGACATGGGTACACTAAAAATTTGTGTATCTACATGTGGTAACAATAAAAAATACGCGTTTGATGCTTCTGCATACACAAAAGCTTCTGACACTGGTTTAAGCGAAGGTATCGTTTACCCAGCTGACGAAGGTGGATATGCAACGATTCAATATCACACGCCAGAATTACCATTTGGTACAACAGCTTCAATAGCTCACGGTAATCAAAAAGTTGATGGTCAATCAGGAAACGCACAAGCGTCATCTGGTGACTCAGCTTCTTTCTACTCATTAACAACTAAGCCAGTAGATGGTTTAACATTATCTGCTTCTTACTATGAGAAGAACGATTACGACAATGGTACAGATGACTCAGGTGACCAAGGTGAAGAAGGTGGTGCATACGGTGTTAAATACTCAGCTGGTAATGTAACAGTAGGTTATGGTAAGTCTTTCAAGGCTCCAGAATCAACTGTAATCACAGCTGGTGGAACAACTGCCGAGTACTATGAAAACACAGGTATATCTGTTGGTTACGCTGTAAACGACGATCTATCAGTATCATATACTACTGAGACAGGTGAAGTTAATTACCAAACATCAACAACTACAAACTATGATATCGAAATGGATTCTATCCAAATCGCATACTCATTAGGTGGAGCTACATTATCAATAGCTAGAACTGATTACGAAAATATCGGTTACGCAAATGGTGCTGATGCTACAGATACTATTATCGCAATGACATTTGCGTTCTAATTATCTGAACATTTAATATTAAAAAGGGGGGCTTCGGCCCCCTTTTTTTTTAATAGAACAATTTATTTATAGAGTTATCTTCAATAAAAGCCGAGGATAAAGCGAACGAGTCACTTTTTACGTTTCTTAATTGATTGAAGTTGTTTTTATTAATACCCCCTAATGCTGAAAGAGATTTAATAAATGGGGACAAATTATATTTGATAATACCTAAATGCCCCTTTTTACCTTTATAATTTGTTTTAAAGAGTCTTGATAAAAATATAGTAGTACATCCTTGTAATTTTTTAAGTTTTATCTCGCTTAAATTATGCGCGGATCCAATAATTTTATAATTCATTTTTTTGTAAAATTTATATTTTAGGTTTTTATTATGGGCTGAAATATATATGCCATCAGCTTGTATCGATTTTAAAAGCTGGGTGTTATTTGCAACGTAAAAATCTATTCTTTTTCTTTTGCACATTTTCCGGAATTTAAGTAAATCTTCTTTTTTATCTTTTATTTTTACAGTTCTATAGATTATATTAAATTTATTAATATTTTTTAAATTATCTAAATTAATTTTTTTAATGCTTTCTATTATGAAAAAGTATTTTTGTTTATGAACAATCATATGAATTATGAATAATATAATTGAAAATTTTAATAAAATAAATTCTGATATCTCTTCTTTAAATACAGAAAAACAAGTTAAAATAATAGCTGTAAGTAAAACTTTTCCTCTAGAAAAAATTTTGCCATTATTAGATTATGGCCATTATCATTTTGGAGAAAATAAAGTGCAGGAAGCTGTCAGCAAATGGGCAGAAATAAAAAGAGATAAAAAACATTTAAAATTACATATGATCGGTAAATTACAAAGTAATAAAGCTAAAGATGCGGTCAAACTATTTGATTATATCCATTC
>CACIWE010000034.1 GCA_902590285.1 uncultured Pelagibacteraceae bacterium
ATTTAGTTCTGACATTTTTCGAATGAAAATTTTTTCTTTCGATAGCTCTTTTTTCAAATCTAGGAATGCTTCGTTTTGCTTCTTTAATAGATCTTTAGTTTTTAATACGACCCTATTCAATTGATCCTCTGCAGTTAATCCATCTGCGCTTAATTCGTCAAAACCATCTTTAATTTGATTAAAAAGTCCAGCGACTCTTACCATAAAAAATTCATCTAAATTTGTACCTGCGATTGATAAAAATTTTACTCTTTCAAATAGAGGATTTGTTTTATCTTTTGACTCTTCTAAAACACGATCATTAAACTGAAGCCAAGATAATTCTCTGTTTATGAGTTGATTGCTAATATTAGCGTTTTCTGAAAATGATGCTTTCGACATATTTAAATGTTAAATTAAAAATATGTTTAAATTATATGCGATGAGACATGCTAAATCTAGTTGGGATTTTCCAGATTTAGATGATCATGACAGGCCATTGAATAAAAGAGGGGTAAATTCAGCAAAATTAATTTGTGAATTTTTTATTAAAAAGAAATTAAAATTTGATTTAGTTTATTGCTCATCCTCTAAAAGGACAATACAAACATTAAATATATTGTCAGAAAAAATCAGTTTTAAGAAAATTATTAAAAAAAAAGCGCTTTATCATGCTAGTGAGGATGAAATTATTCATATCTTAAAACAAACAGTTGATAATTATAAAACTTTACTTTTAATCAATCATGAACCTTCAATTAGTGAACTCATAAATCGAATCTGTCTTAAAGAAAACTCTGAACAATTTGAAAATTTAAAAAGAAAATTTCCTACTGCAGCCGTTGCTGAAGTAAGTTTTAATTTCAATGATTGGGGAAAGTTATCAAAAGTTAAAGGAAAATTAATATCATTTATAAAGCCAAAAGATCTTCAAACATCTAAGGAATAGCCAGCAGATCTTACTGTTCTGATAAGATCTTTCTTGCCATCAATATTTATTGCTTTTCTTAGTCTTCTTATATGAACATCTATAGTTCTGGACTCAACATAAATATCATCTCCCCATACAGAATTTAGAAGTTGCTCACGCGAATATACTCTTTTTGGATTCTTTATTAAAAAATCAATTAGTTTAAATTCGGTTGGGCCGACTATAACTTGTTTATCTGCTCTATAAACTCTTCGTTGAACTCTATCTACTTTAAGATCCTCAAATACTACAACATCAGCGGCAACACTTGGTTTAGATCTCTTTAATAAAGCGTTAACTCTTGCAATAAGTTCTTTTTGGCTGAATGGCTTAGTTACGTAGTCATCAGCTCCTGTTTCAAATCCTTTAAGTTTGTCTTCTTCTTCACCTTTGGCTGTTAACATAATGATTGGGATATTTTTGTGAAGATTGCTTCTTTTCAAATTTTTACAGACTTCAACACCTGAAATATCTGGCAACATCCAATCTAATAAAATTAAATCAGGATTTTTTTCCTTTATATTTCTAATAGCGTCTTCTCCATTGACTGCATAATCAACTTTGTGACCCTCTTTTTCTAAATTGTATTTAAGTAAAGTTACGATGGGCATTTCATCTTCAACAATGAATAAATTTGCCCTCATTATCCTTTTGGTCGGTCTCCCTCTAAATAATCTCCTGTAATCAGAAAATAAACTTGCTCTGCAATATTGGTTGCATGATCTCCAATCCTCTCAATATTTTTAAGCATGAAAAGTAGTTGGGTTACTTTTTGTATATCGTTTTTATTTTTTTCTAAATGCTTTACTGCAGCTTCCATATTAGAATTAGTCATTTGATCTATTTCTTCATCAGAATTCCAAACATTTTCTGCTGTGTCTTTAGCTCTATGTAAATACGAATTTAAAACTGCATTGACTTGTTTTGATGCTTTTAAACCAGCTATTTCGAAATTTTTAGTAATATCATTAGGTAAATCAGTTCCAATTTTAGTTAATCGTTTTGAGATGTTTTTTGCTAAATCACCAATTCTCTCTAAGTCTGAAGAAACTTTTAAGGCAACAACTGTTTCTCTTAAATCTATTGCCATAGGTTGCCTTAAGGCAATCAAATTTACAACTTGCTCTTCTATATTTATTTCATACTTATCAGTCAATTCGTCATCTTTGATAGATTTTTCTGCTAAACTAATGTCTTTTTTAACTAAAGATTGAATAGTGTTTTCAAGTTGTTTCTCAACTCCAGTTCCCATTTTCACTATTGTATCTTTTAATAACTGAAGTTGCTCTTCGTAAGATTTTACAATGTGCGGTTTTTCACTCATTAACCAAACCTTCCTGTAATATAATCCTGAGTTTGCTGATTATCAGGATTTTTAAATATTTTATCTGTTGGTCCAAATTCTATAAGTTTTCCCAAATGAAAGAAACCTGTTTTTTGAGATACCCTAGCTGCTTGTGACATTGAATGGGTAACTATCACAATTGTGACCTCTTTTTTAAGATCATCTATAAGTTCTTCAATTTGAGCTGTTGCTATTGGGTCAAGCGCTGAACATGGTTCGTCCATAAGAATCACTTCTGGACTTACAGATATAGCTCTAGCAATACATAGTCGTTGCTGTTGACCTCCTGATAAACCAGTTCCGATTTCATCAAGTCTATCTTTAACTTCGTTCCATAAGGCAGCTTTTTTCAAACTTGTTTCAACTATTTGATCCATTTCTTCTTTGCTCTGTGCAATACCGTGAATAGTAGGACCATAAGCTACATTTTCATAAATTGTTTTAGGGAATGGATTGGGTTTTTGAAAAACCATACCAACGCTCTCCCTAAGTCTCACAACATCTAACTTTCTTGAATTCAGTTCTAGGTTGTCCATTTTAATACTTCCTTCAACTCTACAAATTTCTATGACGTCGTTCATCCTGTTCAAGCATCTTAAGAAAGTAGACTTTCCACACCCAGATGGTCCAATTAAAGCTGTAACTTCTTTTTCTGCTATATCTATAGAGACGTCAAATAATGCCTGTTTGGATCCGTAATAAACATTTACATTTTCCGCTTTTATTTTACTCATTTAACTCCATTTCTTTTCAAATTTGTGTCTAACGATTTGAGCTGCCAAGTTCATTAAAATTAAAAAAGCTAGAAGCACCATAATACATGCAGATACTTTTTCAACGAAACCCCTCTCAGCACTTTCTGACCATATATATATCTGAACTGGTAAACTTGCAGCAGGGTCAACTGGCGTACCAGGTATTGTATTCACAAAAGCAACCATTCCTATTAAAATTAAAGGGGCTGTTTCCCCTAAAGCTTGAGCCAAGCCAATTATCGTTCCAGATAAAGTTCCAGGCATTGATAGTGGCACAGTATGATGCATGGTTGTTTGCATATTACTTGCACCCATCGCTAAAGCAGCTTCTCTTATACTTGGGGGAACAGCTTTTAAAGAAGCTCTTGCAGCAATAATTATTGTTGGTAATGTCATAAGAGACAAAGTAATTCCTCCAACAAGTGGTGTCGATCTTGGTAAATTAAAAACTGCTAATAAAACACCAAGACCTAGCAAACCAAATACTATCGATGGAACAGCTGCTAAATTATTAATGTTTACTTCTATAAAATCTGTAAATTTATTTTTTGGTGCGAATTCCTCGAGATAAATTGCAGCTAACACTGCAACAGGAAATGAAAAAGCTAAACATACTAGTATACTAAAAACTGTTCCCATAAACGAGCTAGCTATACCTGCTAGTTCTGCCTCTCTTGAATCAGGGCTTGTAAAAAAACTAATGTTAAACTCTGATAAAATATCTCCTCTCTCATTAAGCATATCGTAAATCTGCAGCTGATAATCATTTACTCTTCTATTCTTTTCAGGGATATCTCTTGGATAATTTCCCTTATGAACTTGATCAACATCATCAGAAGCTGTTAATTTTATGGGAACTATTTTACCCAGATAGTCTGGATTTTTTAAAAGTAGATCTTTAACTTCTGTCTCATATTTATATGAAACCATTTGAATCAATTGACGATCCTCTTCTTCAGGAAGTCCAGGATCTAATGAGGTCATAGCTTTGTAAGCAACATCATAATAGTCTGCGTTTTCTAAATCATCTTTTGATGGACTTTCTGCATCGATTAAAAGTAATTCTTTATCATAATGAACTTCTGTTACTATCCAAGTTTTTTGGAAAGCTGAGTAACCTTTTGAAAATATCTGAAACATAAAAACTGCTAAAAAGCTTAAAGCTAATCCTATAGCTATCTTGCCATACCATTGAAATCTTCTTTCAGCGTTGTATCTTTTTTTTAATAAATTTTGCTTAAAATTATTCATATTTTTCCCTATATCTTTTAACAACTGAAAGAGCGATTACATTTAAGAATAAAGTTACTATAAATAAAGATATTCCTAAGGCAAAAGCTGATTGAGTTTTTGGATCTCCGAATTGCTGGTCTCCAATTAAAATTACTACAATTTGCGCTGTAATAGTTGAAGTTGACTCAAGGGGATTCATTGTAAGATTAGCCGCTAGTCCTGAGGCCATTACAACAATCATTGTTTCTCCCACCGCTCTTGATACTGCTAAAAGTATCGAACCTACGATACCAGGTAAGGCTGCTGGAAAAATTACTTTTTTTACAGTTTCAGATTTTGTTGCACCCATTGCGTAACTTCCATCTCTTAAATTTTGCGGTACTGCTGTTATAACGTCATCGCTTAGACTTGAAATAAAAGGAATGATCATTACTCCCATAACTGCTCCTGCAGCTAAAGCGCTCTCCGCTGAAACTTCTAAACCCATAGCGTTACCTATTTCTTTAACAAAAGGACCGACGGTTAAAGCTGCAAAAAAACCGTATACCACTGTTGGAATACCAGCTAAAATCTCAATAATAGGTTTCGCATATTTT
>CACIWE010000035.1 GCA_902590285.1 uncultured Pelagibacteraceae bacterium
GTTTGTGATCTTTTAAAGCTCCAGCTAATATTTCCGCTGCGGATGCAGAACCATTATTAATTAAAACCACAACTGGTTTACCATTAACCTCATCTCCTTTTCTAGCAAAAAACTTTCTTGTTTCAGAAATTTTACGCCCTTTTGTTGAAACTATTTCTCCATCATCTAAGAAAAAATCAGTTATATTTATAGCCTGAGTGAGCAATCCTCCCGGATTATTTCTTAAATCAATTATATATCCTTTAATATTTTTATTTTTATTAAATTTTTTTAAAGATTTTAAAAATTGGTTATCACTATTTTCATTAAAAGATTTAAGTCTTACATATCCTATATTTTTTTTTTCACTAATTATTTGAGAGTTAACAGACTGAACTTCAATTACTTTTCTTACAATGTTGAATGTAAGAGGTTTTTTTACATTTTTTCTTCTCACTGTTAGGTCTATTGAAGTTCCAACAGGTCCTCTCATAAGTTTAACCGCTTCCATTAAAGATTTACCCTGTACTTGCTCTTTACCAATTTTAACAATGTAATCGCCTGCTTTAATACCTGCTTTTTGAGCAGGTGTGTCATCTATGGGAGAAATTACTTTTACCACACCAGCTTCCATGCCAATCTCAATTCCCAACCCTCCAAATTCTCCTCTCGTATCAGTTTGCATTTCTTTAAATAATTCTGGGCTCATATATGCTGAATAAGGATCTAGAGATTGCAAAACTCCATTTATAGCAGAGTCCATCATTTCTGATTGATCAACATCATCAACGTAATCTTTTTGAATATTTTCAAGCACTTCTCCAAAAAGATCGATTTTATTATAGAGATCATTTTTTGAGAGGGCAGAAGCCGCTTTAAAATTTAAAATCAATATTAATAAAATTAAATATTTTTTCATATCATAGCCTTTTCCTTTGGAGTTTCCTCAGACCACATTTTTTCTAGATCATAAAATTCTCTTTTTTCAGGATGGAAAATATGAATAATAACGTCATGGGCATCAACTAATTTCCATTCTTTACTTTCTTTTCCTTCAATTCGACAGTTGTCTATTCCCAATTTTTTAAGCTCGTAAACAAGAATTTCAGAAAGTGATTGAAGATGCCTGGAAGAGGTACCTGAAGCAATTATCATATAATCAGCTATATAGGATTTATTCTTGAGATTAATAGAAATGATTCGTTGAGCTTTATTACTGTCTAATATTCTTTCAATATTTTTTTTAATATCTGCTATTTTCATTTATTATTTAATCTTGCTTGTCATTTTTAATTGTGTTGATGAAATTATAAAAGGTTTGTTTTTAATAAAGATAATTTTATTTTTAAAATTTTTAACCACAGTTGATTTCATTCCCTTTCTATCATATCTCTCTCTAGAAAAAACCACTAATTTTACCATTTTAACTATTTTTTTCCAGCTTTTCCACTTGTGAAAACTAATTAAATTATCAGAACCAATTATAAAATAGATATTACTAATATTCTTTTTTTTTATAAAATAATTTAACGTGTCAATGGTTCTTGAGGATTTTACAGAGTCATCTAGATGTACTACTTGTATTTTTTTTTGTGATCTAGATATTTTCTTTGCAAAATTAATTCTTTCTTCTAAAGAATAAAAAGTTTTCTTTTTGAAAGGATTCTTTTTAGTGATAACCCAGTAAATTTTTTTTAATTTAAGTTTTTTTAAAGCAATTTTTGATATACCCAAATGTCCTTTATGAGCAGGATCAAAACTACCACCTAATAATCCAATATATTTTTTTTGGATATTTGCCATTAACTATGGTCTAACAATTCCTTTTCCAGAAACAAGATATTTGTATGATGTTAATTGATTTATTCCAACAGGCCCTCTAGGAGGAAGTTTATTAGTTGAAATACCAATCTCACCTCCGAAGCCAAATTCTCCTCCATCAGCGAATTGAGTTGAAACATTATGCATTGCTATTGAGCTATTGACACCATTTAAAAAAATTCCAGCATTTTTTTTATCATTAGTGATAATACTATCGGTATGCATTGTGCCATATTTTAAAATATGTTTGACAGCGCCTTTTACATTTTTAACTGCTTTAATTGAAATAATTGCATCTAGGTACTCTGTTTTCCAATCTTTTTCTCTTGCTACTTTTAATTTCCCGTTAAAAACTTTATTAACTTTAGTATCTGCTCTTACTTCACAACCTGAGTCGATTAGAGCTTTGATTATTTCTTTAGCATGTGAGCTTAAAGCTTTTTCTTCGATTAAAAGAGTTTCAACTGCTCCACATATACCTGTTCTCCTCATCTTAGCGTTCACAATTAAATTTTTTGCCATTTTTAAATTTGAAGTTTTATCAACATAAATGTGGCACAATCCCTCAAGATGACCAATTACGTGCACGTTTGAAAATTTTTGTACTTTTGCTACGAGTCCTTTCCCTCCCCTAGGTACGATCACGTCGATGTATGAACTCATTTTTGATAATAGATGATCTACCAATTTTCTATCTTTATTTTCAATAAATTGGACGCAGTTTTGATTGACTTTGTTTTTTTTTAAACTTTCTCTAAATAAATCAGCTAAAAGTTTGTTTGAATTAAAAGCTTCAGATCCACCCCTTAAAATAGAACAATTACCAGATTTTAAACATAATGCTGCGACATCAGCAGTTACATTGGGTCTACTCTCATATATAACACCTATAACACCAATTGAAGTAGTTACTTTTTTAATTGTTAAATTATTTGGTCTTCGCCATGTTTCTAAAATTTTTCCAACAGGGTCTTTGAATTTTGCTATTTCGCTAATTGAATATCTTATACCTTCAATTCTTTTTTTATTTAAAATTAGTCTATCAACCAAATGTTTCCTTTTTACATTTTTAACATCTTTTAAATTTGTTCTGATTATTTTATTTGTATTTTTTAAAAGTGATTGATTATAATTTTCTAGAATTTTTTTAATTTTTTTATGCCTAACACTCTTTAAATCTTCAAAGGCTTTTTTTGCATTTTTTCCAATCGTTTCTAAATAACTCATTTATAATAATACCATATCATCTTTATGAATGACTTCAGTTTTACTTAGATATCCAAGAATTTTTTCAATTTCTTTACTCTGTTTGCCTTTAATTTTATCTATTTCATTAGAACTAAATGAAGATAATCCCCGAGCTAGTTGATTATTATTTTGGTCTAAAATAATTACATTTTCTCCTTTTTTGAAATTTCCATTAATTTTAGTTATGCCAGCTGCAAGCAAGCTTTTACCTATTGATAAAGCTTTTGCAGCTCCTTTATCAATATATATAGTCCCGTTATAATTTAGAGAACCAATAATCCATTTTTTTCTGGCATCTAAAGTAGAAATTTTTGGCAGGAAATGTGTGTATCTTTTATTTTTAATCATATTTGATATCGGGTTGTTTACTTTACCGTTTGCAATAAACATATGACTTCCTGAATTCATACAAATTCTAGCAGCATCTAGCTTTGTAACTATTCCTCCAGAGCCAAACTTATTTTTCTTATGATCAACAAGTGATATGATTTTTTCGTTAATCGTGCTCACTTGTCTTACAATTTTTTTTCCTTTTGATTTATCATATAACCCATCAACGTCTGAAAATAAAATCAGTATATCTGCACCAATAATTTGTGCTACTCTTGCAGCTAATCTATCATTATCTCCGTATTTTATTTCACTTGTTGCAGTTGAGTCATTCTCATTTACTATTGGTATAGCTTTTAGTTTAAATAAATTATCAAAGGTTCTTCTCACATTAATAGCTCTCCTTCTTTGTTCAGTATCGTCTGGGCTGATTAAAATTTGACCAGTTTTTATTTTATATTTATCGAACAATTTTTGAAATTCTCCAGCCAAATGAATTTGTCCAACAGCGGCGATAGCCTGGCTCATTTCAAGTTTAATTTTCCTCTTTTTAACTTTCAGATACTTTTGACCAAGAGCTATTGCACCAGAGGAAACAATAACGAAGCTTTTTCCTTTGCCGTATTTTTTTATATCTTTTATGAGAGATGTTACCCACTTTTTTTTAAATAGACCTTTACTGTCAACAACAGTTGTAGAACCAAGTTTTAAAACAATTTTATTTGAGTTTTCAATTAGCATATTTAATTAATAATTTTTTAATTTTTTGAATGTCTTTGTTAGAATAAGTAGATACAACTTCATATTTAGTTTTAACTTTTATCTTAAATTTTTTTAATTTTTCATTTATCTCATTATTATCTAATAAATCTGATTTATTAAAAAAAATAATTTCTTTCTTTTTTATTAAATCTTTATGATAATTAGATAATTCCGATTTAATTTTCTTATAAGAATTTAATAAATCGTCCTCTGATAAATCTATTAAATGAAGTAAAATTTTACATCTTTCTATATGTCTTAAGAATTTATCTCCGAGACCAACACCTTTATGTGCACCTTCCACTAAACCAGGAATATCAGCTAAAGTAATTTCTTTCCCACCATAAAAAGATACTCCTAAATTTGGATTTATTGTCGTAAAAGGATAGTTTGCTATTTTTGGCTTAGCTCTTGTTAATGCTGCAAGCAAACTAGATTTACCAGCATTTGGTTTACCAATAATTCCAATATCAGCAATTACTTTTAATTGGAGCCATATCCAAAATTCTTCACCTAATTTTCCATACGTTTTTTTTCTTGGTGCTCTATTTGTCGAACTTTTAAATCTTACGTTACCTAGTCCTCCTTTACCACCCGATGCTACAAGATATTTTTCTTTATTTTTAGTAAAGTCATAAATTAAAGTATTGTTATCCTCCTCATATATTTGAGTCCCCATTGGAACTTTTAAAATCAAGTC
>CACIWE010000036.1 GCA_902590285.1 uncultured Pelagibacteraceae bacterium
TCTTTTTTGTTGTAAACAACAACTATTTTTTTAATTTGTTTAAATTTACGCGCTTTATCAACGTTGATTTCAATTAATGATTTGCCAGCTAATTTTTGATAAGGTTTGCCAATATTAGACCTAAATCTATGGCTATTACCTCCAGCAAGAATGATTAAATAAAAATTCATGGTATTAACTTATATTATATTTATATAGAAACTTAATGGATATTTAAGATGTTCAAATTAATAAAAAATTTCAATTGGATCATTTTATCATCATTTTTAAGTATTTTTATGGGTATTGTAACTTTTTTGACCTTCATCAATGAGGGTTTTGTTCCTTTAACAGATCAAAATTTACAAATATTGTTAATTGTCGATATTTTTTTATTATTAATATTTTTTACTTTAATATTTAAAAACTTTTACAGATTTTATTACACAGGGAAAAAAAATAAAAAGGGCTCACAAACAAATTTGAAGTATATTTCTGTTTTCTCTTTATTTACAGTGATACCTTCATTAGTAGTCGCAATTTTTTCTCTGTTTATTTTTAATTTTGGTATTCAAAATTATTTCGATAAACAAATCACAAAAGCTGTGAATAACTCTTTTGATGTTGCAAAAAATTATTTAGAAGAAAGTAAAGAAAATGTTTTATCTGATGTCATATTAATGAGTGTGGGGTTGAACCGAGCTTCTGGTTTTTATTACTCAAATCCTAATCGATTTAAGCAAATCATGAGTTCAGAGAAGATTCTCAGAAGAATCGATGATGTTTATTTGATTGATAGTTTAGGAAACATATTACTTTCAGATGTAAGAGATATTACTGAAGAATTTGTTATACCTGCGGACGTCGATTATGACCAAGCTCTGGAAGGAAAACCAGTTTTTGTTTCAGATAGTTTACAAAATAAAACAACTGCAATGACAAAACTAGATTCATTAGTTGATACTTATCTTTACATTTCTAGAAATATCGACTCAGAAATTCTCAGATACTTAAATGAAACAGAGCAAGCTGTAAGTTTTTACTATTCTGTAGAAAATAGTCAAACCGGCATAAAGGTAACTTTTGCAATTATTTATATAATAGTAGTAACTTTGCTTTTATTTTTATCAACTTCAATTGCTATTACTTTTGCCTCTAGATTAACTAAACCAATTATAAATTTAATCGGCGCTTCAGATTCGATCAGCAAAGGAGCTCTTGATGTCAAAGTACCCGAGTTAGATACTGATGAAGAATTTAAACAATTAAACCAAAATTTTAATCAAATGATAGAAAGACTTAAAGAGCAACAAGATAAATTATTAATTACTGAAAGATATGAGGCGTGGGAAAGTGTTGCAAGAAAATTAGCTCACGAAATTAAAAATCCTCTAACACCTATACAATTATCTATTGATAGCTTAAGAGAAAAATACAAAGATAAATTTCATAATGAAGGAAAAGATTTTGAAAAATACCTAGAAACAATAAATAGACAAATAAAAGATATAGAAAAACTTGTAAATGAATTCTCAAATTTTGCGAGGATGCCAAGACCAATACTTAAAAAAACTGACATTATAAAATTAATAAATAGATCTTTAGATTTTGTTAAACTTTCATCTAAAAATTCTATTAATTTAGTTAAAAAAACTAATAAAAAATTTATCAACGGAGACGAAGATCAATTAAATAGAGTTTTTATCAATTTGATCAAAAATTCTGAAGAGTCATTTTTAGAGCAATCTCTAAAAGACCCTAATTTTAAAGGAAATATAGACATAGAAATAAACGACAATAATGACTATATAATCATTGTATTGACAGACAATGGTTCAGGTATTACAGACGCTAAAAAAGCAATGACGCCGTATTTCACGACAAAAAAAACAGGCACAGGTTTAGGTCTACCAATCGTAACAAAAATTATAAACGAGCATTTAGGAAACTTTTCTATAAAAAATAAAGTTGATAAAAAAGGTGTTAAAGTAACAATCTCTTTACCAAAATATGCATAAAGAAATTTTAGTAATTGATGACAATCCAGATATTCGATTTTTAATCTGCAATATTCTAGAGGAAAAAAACTTTAAAGTACGTTCAGCTGCTAATTATGATCAAGCTGTTCTAGAAATAAATAGACGTTTGCCTGATTTAGCGATCATAGACATTAAGCTAGATAAACCTGATAAAGATGGAATAGATCTTTTAAAACTAATAAATAAAAAAAATAAACTGATCCCAGTTATCATGATTTCTGGACATGCAACTGTTAAAATAGCTGTGGAGGCAATAAGACTAGGAGCTTATGAGTTTATTGAAAAGCCATTTTCAAAAGATAAAATATTAAATTATGTATATAGAGGTTTAGAGTCTGCTTCACTAAAAAAAGAAAAAGATATTATTGAAGATAAATTATTTCATTCATTCGAGTTAATTGGAAAAAGTCCTGCCATTATCAAAGTAAAGAAAATTATTGAAAAACTCTCAACTTCTGAAAGTAGGATATTAATTTCTGGACCAACAGGTTCTGGAAAAGAATTAGTTGCTAGAAAAATTCACAAAAATTCTAATAGATCTAAAGAACCTTTTGTTATTATCAACGCTGCCCTTTTAAAAGAAAATACTTATGAAAAAGAGTTATTTGGAGAAGAATTTGAAGATGGAAATATTTCCGTTGGTGCCTTAGAAAAAGCTAATAAAGGGACTTTATTAATAGATGAAGTTTCAGAAATTCCATATGAGACTCAGGCAAACGTGCTTAGAGTCTTAATTGATCAAAAATTTAAAAGACTGAATGGATCGAAAAATATAAACGTTAATATAAGACTCATTTCATCAACATCAAAAGATCTAAGTTTTTTAGTAAATAGCAATGAATTTAGAGAGGACCTTTACCACCGCCTAAATGTTATGCCCATTGAATTAACTTCACTTTCTTCCAGAACCGAGGATATACCTTTATTAATAGAATATTTTAAGCAGAAACTCTCAGATATAAATGGAGTACAAAAACCAGATATAGATATTAATAATGACAGTTTGTACACTTATAGTTGGCCTGGTAATGTAAGAGAATTAAGAAATTTAATAGAAAGAATTACTATTTTGTCCTCAAATGAAAGTAAAGAAAAAATCAATCAATTAATTGACGATGTTTTAAACCCTTCGTTAAAAACAGAAAATAAAAAAAATATTTTAGAACAATCTATCCACTCTCCCTTGAAAGAAGCAAGAGAACATTTTGAAAAAGAGTATTTAATGACGCAATTAAAAAAACATCACGGAAATATTTCAAAAACTGCAGATTTTATTGGAATGGAAAGATCAGCTCTTCATAGAAAGCTTAAATTATTAGGTATCAAAGGAATTAATTAAAATGAATATTATTATATGTGGAGCTGGTAAAGTGGGCTTCTCAATCAGTAAACAATTGTCTGCTCAAGGCCATTCAGTCACTATCATTGATCAATCTTCAGAAGATATAAAAAAAATCAACGATACCCAGGATGTTAAAGGTATTGTCGGCCGAGCAAGTCTCCCCTCAGTCTTAGAAAACGCAGGAGCTGAAAAAGCAGACATGATTATTGCTGTTACTAGAAACGATGAAACAAATATGATTGTGTGTCAGTTAGCAAGCTCTTTATTTAATGTATCAAAAAAAATTGCCCGAATACGAACTAAAGATTTTTTAGAGGGAAAATGGGGTAAATTATTTAATAAATCTAATATTCCAATAGATGTCATTATATCTCCTGAATTAGAGGTTGCTAAATCTTTGTATCGAAGACTTGAGGCACCGGGTGCTTTAGATAATGTTCCATTTGGAAAAAATAAAGTAAAAATGTTAGAAATTTCAATAGAAAAAAATTGTCCAATAAAAAATATACCATTAAAAAAATTAACTGAAAAATTTCCGGACTTTAAGGCTAATATTTTAGGAGCCCTAAGAAAAGAAAAGTTCATATATCTTAAAAAAGATGATCAAATGTTAGAAGATGATAATGTATATGTTGTTATAAGTAGCGATCAACTAAATCCAATTTTAAAAGCTTTTGGACATGAGGAAAAAATTGCAAAAAACGTTTTAATAATAGGAGGTGGAAACATAGGTTTACAATTAGCTAAAATGTTAGAAGAGAATTTTGAAAATGTTAGGGTTAAAATAATTGAGATAAACAAACAAAGAGCAGAAGAAATTGCAAATGAACTTTCATCCTCAATTGTAATTAATGGTGATGCATTAGATGAAGAAATTTTAAAAGAAGCCAATCTCGAAGGTTCGGAAACGGTTCTAGCTTTAACTAATGATGATGAAAATAATATGATGGCATGTGTATTGGCGGAAAAAACAGGACTAAAAAAAAGAACAATCGCAATAGTTAATAAGACTAACTATAATCTTTTACAAGACTCGCTAAATATAGATGATTTAGTTGATCCTAGAATGACAACAGTTTCAAGAATCATGGAACATGTGCATCGAGGAACCATCGGTACAGTTTATTCTTTATTAGACGGTGAATACGAATTTATAGAGGCAAAAATTTCTGATAAGTCAGAATTAGTAAATAAAAAAATCCGTGACGCAAATTTACCAGAGGATATTAGAATTGGTGCAATTTTAAGAAAAGATAAAGTAATAATACCAAGATCTAATTTTATTTTTGAGAAGGATGATCTAGTCGTATTTTTAGTCAAAAGAGAAGAATTAAAATC
>CACIWE010000037.1 GCA_902590285.1 uncultured Pelagibacteraceae bacterium
GATGTTTCTGGAGTTTTAATACCAGGGGGGTTTGGAAAAAGAGGGACGGAGGGCAAAATAGCAGCAATTAATTTCGCTAGAAATAATCTAATACCGTTTTTAGGGATATGTTTTGGAATGCAGATGGCTGTTATAGAATTTGCTAGAAATAAATTAAATATCAAAAAAGCATCATCAAGTGAATTTGGTTCTTCAAAAGCTTCAGTGGTTGGTTTAATGAGTGAATGGGTAAAAAATGGAAAAAAAATTAAAGGAACTGATAAAAACTTAGGTGGCACAATGAGATTAGGTAGTTATGAGGCAAAACTAAAAAAAGGATCTTTAATAAGTAATATTTACAATTCTGTTAATATTAATGAACGACACCGGCATAGATATGAAGTTAATATAAATTTTAAAGATGAATTTGAAAAAAAAGGTATGATATTTTCAGGTTTATCACCTGACTCAAAACTTCCGGAGATAATAGAACTTAAGAACCACCCTTGGTTTATAGGAGTTCAGTTTCACCCGGAATTTAAATCTAGACCTTTGGCTCCACATCCTTTATTCTCATCATTTATAAAAGCCGCTAAAACCAAATCGAATAAATAATGACAAATCATAAAGTAAAATGCTCTAATTTTGAAATATCAAATGATAAGCCATTTACTTTGATCGCAGGTCCTTGTCAGCTGGAAAATGAAGAACATGCTTTGAAGATTTCCTCAGAACTAAAAAAAATTACAAGCTCGCTAGGAATTAATTTAATTTATAAAACTTCATTTGATAAAGCTAATAGAACAAGTCTTAAAGGTAAAAGAGGTATGGGATTAGAAAAATCTTTACCAATATTTGATAAAATCAGAAAAGAAGTCGGATTACCAGTGCTAACGGATGTACACACTGCGGAGCAATGTTCGGTAGTTGCAAAGCACGTTGATGTTTTACAAATCCCTGCATTTCTTTGCCGACAAACAGATTTATTAATCGCTGCTGCTAAAACTGGAAAAATAATTAATGTAAAAAAAGGACAGTTTTTAGCGCCTTGGGATATGGCAAATGTTATTAAAAAAATCGAAGAATCTGGAAATAAAAATATTTTAATTACGGAAAGAGGAGCAAGTTTTGGTTATAACACTCTCGTATCTGACATGAGAGCTTTACCAATCATGTCAAGATTTGGTTTTCCAATTGTATTCGATGCTACGCACTCAGTTCAACAGCCAGGTGGCATGGGTGAAAAAAGTGGAGGACAAAGAGAATTTGTTCCTTATTTAGCCCGAGCAGCAATAGCTGTAGGAGTTGGAGCAATTTTTATGGAAACACACGAAGATCCTGACAATGCGCCATCAGATGGTCCAAATATGATGCCATTAAATGAAGTAAAAGCATTATTAAAAAAATTAACTGAAATAGATAAGTTAGTTAAATAAAAATAAAAAGAATGGCAAAAATCGAAAGCGTTAAAGGGAGGCAAGTTTTTGATAGCAGAGGAAATCCCACTGTTGAAGCTGAAATCTTTTTAGACGATGGTTCCTCAGCTACTGCAATATCGCCGTCTGGTGCATCTACTGGCGCATTCGAAGCTCACGAATTAAGAGACAAAGAACAAGACAAATTTTTAGGCAAAAGTGTTAATACTGCAGTTCAAAATATAAATAATAAAATTTCAAATAAACTAAAAAACCTAGACTTCAATCAACAAGAAAAAATTGATAAAATTTTGATAGAGTTAGATGGCAGTGAAAATAAAACTAACTTAGGTGCAAATGCCACATTAGCAGTTTCATTAGCCTATGCAAAGTGTACAGCGATCGCAAATAAACAATCGCTTTATAAAAGTTTAGGCAAATCTTATTCTCTACCAATTCCATTGATGAATATTATAAATGGAGGCGCCCACGCAGATAATGATTTAAATATTCAAGAATTTATGATTAGGCCAGACTCTGCTAAAAATTTTACAGATGCCATAGAAAAATGTTTTCTTGTAATACAAAACTTAAAAAAACTATTACAATTAAAAAAAATGCTAACAAATGTTGGTGATGAAGGTGGATTTGCTCCATCAATCAATTCAAATGAAGAAGCTTTAGACTTAATAGTTCAAGCTATCGAAAAATCAAAATTAAAACCGGGTAATGATGTTGTAATTTGTTTAGATGTAGCTGCAAACGAACTAAAAAATGAAAAGGGAGAATACTCAGTTCAATCTTCTAACTTTCTACCAGTAGATGATGTTGTGAGCTATTATAAAAAATTAACATCCAAATACCCGATCAAATCCATTGAAGATCCATTTGCAGAAGAAGATTGGCAATCATGGAAAAAGATTACTTCTGCAATAGGAAACAATGTTCAAATTGTTGGAGATGATTTATTTGTAACGAATTCAAAAAGATTAGAAAAAGGTATAAAAGAAAAATCTGCTAATAGTATTTTAGTAAAACCCAATCAAATTGGAACTTTGACTGAAACTTTAGAAGTTATCTCATTGGCAAAAAAAGCAAATTTCAGCACTATCATTTCACACCGATCTGGTGACACAGAAGACACGTTTATAGCTGATTTGGCAGTGGCCACTTTGTCCTCCCAAATTAAAACAGGTTCATTAGCAAGATCTGAAAGAGTAGCTAAATATAATAGATTATTACGCGTCGAAGAAGAACTTGGCAATCAAGCCAAAATGGCTAGAATCTAGTTAATGAATTTAATTGAAAGTTTAAAAAAAAAGAAATTTCTTTTATTTAATATTTTTTTTACTCTTTATATAAGTATAAATTTAATTGGAGGTGAAAGAGGATTGATCTCTTATTTTGATAAAAAAAATACTTACAAAAAATTGATAGAAGAGGAAAAAGTTTTGACTGCAAAATTAAACGATTTGGATCATAAAATTTCATTGATAAACAAAAATGATCCAGATTATTTAGACATGTTATATAGGCAAAAATTTAACTATGTGATTGAGGACGAAATTATAATAAAATTAAAATGAGCGAAAAACCAAGACATCCAGAAAAAGTAAATAAACCAATTAATCCTATTAAGAAAAAACCTGATTGGATAAGATCTAAAATCGTAGACTCCCAAGTATTTTTTCAAACCAAAAAAGTTGTAAATCAGAACAATCTTGTAACAGTTTGCCAGGAAGCAAATTGTCCAAATATTACCGAATGTTGGAGTAAAAAACACGCAACATTTATGATTATGGGGGATACATGTACTAGAGCTTGTGCATTTTGTGATGTCAAAACTGGTAAACCAACAGACCTTGATATTTTTGAACCAACAAAAATATCTAAGGCAGTAAAAGATCTAAATTTAAAACATGTAGTAATAACATCTGTTGATAGAGATGATCTTGATGACGGTGGTTCAGAACATTTTTATAAAGTTGTTAAAGCTACTAGAGAAAAAAATCCAAAAACTTCAATTGAAGTTCTAACACCAGATTTTTTAAGAAAAGGTGATGCTTATAAAAAAGTTTTAGAAGCAGACTTAGATGTTTTCAATCACAATATAGAAACAGTTCCTAGACTTTATACAAAAGTAAGACCTGGTGCACGTTACTTTGCTTCATTAGAATTACTTAAAAATGCGAGGGCCTTTAATAAAAAAGTTTTTACTAAGTCAGGTATCATGGTTGGCTTAGGTGAAACTAAAGAGGAAGTAATACAAGTAATGGATGATTTAAGATCGGCAGAAGTTGACTTTATTACAATAGGTCAATACCTCCAACCTTCAGCAAAACATCATCCTTTAGATCGATATTATCATCCGGATGAATTTAAAGAATTTGAGAATATTGCAAAAACAAAAGGCTTTTTACTTGTTTCTTCTTCACCTTTAACTAGATCATCATATCACGCTGATGAAGACTTCAGAAGATTACAGGACGCAAGAAATAAAAAGCTTGAATGTCATCCGCAACACTAAAAAAAATCATTCCTTGTAAAAAAAATCAACTTGTCGAGATGGTTCTTGATATTGAAAAATATCCCGAATTCGTTCCTTGGTGTATTGAAGGTAAGATTTTTGACAAGAATGAAAGTTCAGATTTAATTACATTCAATGGAGATCTAAAAGTTGGTAAAAGT
>CACIWE010000038.1 GCA_902590285.1 uncultured Pelagibacteraceae bacterium
CTACCATCTCTCGAAGAGCATGTTGAGCTTGAGCTACGGCCATTCCATACCCTGGAACTATAATCACCGATGAAGCATTCTTCATTAAAAAAGCTGCATCCTCTGCATTTCCACTTTTAACTGGTTTTTGATCCTTCTTTTCTTTTTTATCGTCAGTAGAATTGTCTGCTCCAAAACCACCAAGTATCACACTAACGAAAGATCTATTCATAGCTTTACACATAATATAAGAAAGTATAGCTCCAGAAGATCCAACAAGCGCGCCAGTTATAATCAAAGCTGTATTTTCTAATGTAAATCCTATTCCGGCTGCAGCCCAACCAGAATAAGAGTTAAGCATTGAAATCACTACAGGCATATCTGCTCCACCAATGGGAATGATTAATAAAACACCAACAAGAAATGAAATTATAATTACTGTCCAAAAAATATTTGCGGACTGAGTTTTACATAAATAAAAAATTAAAACAAAAATACCTATTCCAAGTATTAAATTTAACACATGTTGCCCACTAAATGTAATAGGTGCACCAGACATTATTCCTCTTAATTTTAAAAATGCTATTATTGACCCTGAAAAAGTTATTGCTCCTACCGCTGCCCCAATCGACATTTCAATGAGGCTTGCCAATTTTATATCACCAACATTTCCCAGATTAAAAGCTGCGGGATTTAAAAAAGCCGCTATTGCAACAAAAACAGCTGCTAAACCAACTAAACTATGAAAGCCTGCAACTAATTCTGGCATTGCGGTCATAGGAATTTTAAAAGCTATAAAAGCACCGACCGCTCCACCAATTATCAAAAATATTATAACATAAACTAATGATGTAGAAAAATTACCAATTGACAAGAATGTCACAATAATTGCAATCATCATTCCGGCAATTCCAAAATAATTTCCTTGTCTCGATGTATCTGGTGACGATAAACCCCTCAAAGCTAAAATAAATAATATTCCAGAAACTAAATAAAAAATTGCTGCCAGATTTGCTGAGATCATTTTTTTTTGTCTTTCTTTTTTTTGTACATTTGAAGCATTCTTTGAGTCACTAAGAACCCTCCAAAAATATTAATTGCTGCTAATATGATAGCTATAAATCCAAAAATACTTGAAGTATTAAAAATACTCTCGGAATTTCCTGCTAAAGCTGCAATAATTGCTCCTACAATAATAACTGATGAAATTGCATTAGTAACTGACATCAGAGGGGTATGTAGAGATGGAGTGACACTCCATACGACGTAATAACCAATAAAAATTGATAAAATAAAAATACTTAATCTAAATATAAAAGGATCTATTTCCATTACTAAGCTTTTTTAATTAATGATTTCTCAATTATTTCGTCTTCTAAATTAATATTAAAATCTTTCTTCTCTTTACTATACAAGTTACGTATGAAACTAAATAAGTTTTTTGCATATAAGCTTGAAGCAGTAAGTGGCAAGCTGTTCATCAAACTTTTAACACCTATAATCTTTATCCCATCAACTGAATTAGTCTTTCCTGCTTCAGAAAACGCAGAGTTTCCTCCTTGTTCTGCTGCTAGATCATAAATAATAGAACCAGGTTTCATAAGTTTAACTAAATCCTCTGTTAATATTCTTGGGGCAGTTTTTCCGGGTATTAGTGCTGTGCATATTACTATGTCATTTCTTTTTAGAGCTTCTTTCATCATCTCAGCCTGCTTTTTTTTATATTCATCTGATGCCTCTTTTGCGTATCCACCTGCAGTTTCCATATCTTCGTTTTGTTCAACTGTTAAAAATTTTCCACCTAAGCTCTCAACTTGTTCTTTTGATGCAGCCCTAACATCTGTTGCCGAAACAATCGCACCTAACCTTTTTGCAGTAGCAATAGCCTGTAAGCCTGCTACACCTGCGCCAATTACCAAGACTTTAGCTGCAGGTACTGTGCCAGCAGCTGTCATCATCATGGGTACAGCTTTTTCAAATTCTGAAACACAATCTACTACTGCTCTGTATCCGGCTAAATTGGATTGGGAAGATAGAACATCCATTGATTGAGCTCTAGTAATTCTTGGTAATAATTCTAAAGAGAAAGGTTTAATCTTTTTATCAATAATTTTATCAATTTGATCTTTATTTTTTGATGGATTAAGCATACCAATTAAAATTGTATTTTCTTTTAAGACTTCAATTTCATCTTCTGAAGGACAGTTTACTTTCATTATTAAATCACTTGTATTTGTCACATCTTTTGATGATGCTTTTATCTCGACTCCAATACTTGAATACTCATTATCATTTATCCCGAGATGAAGTGCATATCCTTTTTCAACGCACACTTTTAATCCTAGTCCAATAATATTTTTTGCAGACTCAGGAGTTAAAGAAACTCTTTTTTCCAATGTTATATTTTCTTTAATTGAACCGACTATCATTATTAATTATTTTTGATCTTAAAGTAACGTAATTGCTAATATCACTAAAACTACAATAACTGCAATCGTGCTCCATAACACAAATTTAGTAAAACCATTGTAAGTTTTTTTAAAATCGTTATCACTCATCTTTTTTAACCTTGACGAGCTTTAAACTTTGGATTTTTTTTATTTATTACGTAAAGTTTTCCTCTACGTTTTACTAGTTTAGAGTTTAGATCTCTTTTTTTTAAGGATTTTAAAGAACTAGCTATTTTCATAATTTTAAAGCCTGGCAACGTCCTACTCTTCCATATCTTAAGACAAAGTACCATCGGCGCTGAAGGACTTAACTTCCGAGTTCGGGATGGGATCGGGTGTGGCCCCTTCGCAATAATTACCAGGCAGTGCTTTATATTAGTTTCGTATATTTTTGTAAAGGTAATTATTTGGCCTAATTATTAGTTTATTTTAAGTTTAAATATTGAATTAAAACTTTTTATTTTGTCAATTAATGCTCTGGAATAAACTCCACGATTTGTTGGTTCGCCGTAACATTTTTTACAAATTTTACTTTTCTCTTTAGTGACAGCTCTTAAATTTGTTATCCACTTTTTATTATCGTTTAAGATATCTATCATTTTATTAGTTTTTGTATTTCCTAAAGATAAATCGTTATTATATGTTTTACAACATGGCATTAGGCTTCCATCTGCTAATACTCCTAAAATTCTCTCTTTACATGAAAAACTATGAATCAATGGTTTAAAGTCTGAAATTCTTCGCCCATGAATAAATGCTTTGACTTTAAGATATATATTCGGTGCTATTTTAAGTCCTTCCTCAGACATATAATCAGGGCTGGAATTTAATAAGAAATCTTCTATTTGTTTTTTGTCAATATTAAAAGAATTATCATAACTACTTAAACCTTTCAAAAAATTCTTTAAGTCTTCGATAATTTCTGAAACATTTTCTGGAACGGAAGCTTCTCCGGTGCTTAAACCTAAAAACTTTTTAATAGTTTTTTTCTTTTTACTCATAAAATTACATGCGAGGTCAACATTTACAATAGTAGAAGATCCTTTGATTTCAGAAAGAAGTTTATAAATTCTTAAAAAATAATCATCTACATCTAAATTTGTTCCTCTTGACCAATTAAATTTTTCTTTATTTAATGTGTGTAAAGATATTTTTAAAACTGAGGGAGCTGCCTCAATTATTTTTTTTCTTCTATTTTCGTTATTTAGTAACATTGCGTTAGTGATCAATAGGTTTTTAATTTTTTTTGAATTTGCGTACTTTATGTACTTAAAAATATTACCATCAAGTAATGGTTCGTTAAATTGACTAAAACAAACATACTCAAATTTAGTGTCGAAAGGATCAATTTGGTCAATTAATTTGAAAACATCCTCATCTTTCATTACAGACTTATTATCGTCCCTGATTGGATAAGGACAAAATCTACAAGCCATATTACAATTAGATTTTGTCTCTATTTGTAATACAGTAAAGCCGTAATCAGACAGTTTCATAGTTTTTGAATGCATAATATATAATATAAAAATATTTTTATAAGTTCAATCATTGAACTTCAGATCATCTCTCGTCTATAATGGTTTTAAGTAAAAAAAAGCAAAAA
>CACIWE010000039.1 GCA_902590285.1 uncultured Pelagibacteraceae bacterium
GCTTTTTTAGTTGCCATTTAATTTCCTATTTTTTTGCTTCCTTTTTTATAACTTTTTTCTCTTCTTTTACAGATTTCTTTTTTTCAACAATTTTAGCTTCGTCTACAACTTTTCCACCCTTTGCTAAAATTTTTGTTATTTGTATCTTAGAGTGACGTTGTCTATGACCATTCTTTTTTCTTGAATGTTTTCTTCTTCTTTTATGGAAAATTAATACTGTTCTATCTTTGACATTGTCTAAAAGTTTAGCTTCTACTGTAGCTCCGTCAACTTTAGGACTTCCAACCTCGGTTTTTTTATCGTCGTTTAAAAGTAAAACATTATCAAATTTAATAGTTTCACCAACCTTAGCGTTAAGTTTTTCTATTTCTAATATTTTACTTGCGGTTACTTTGTATTGTTTTCCACCAGTTTCAATTATAGCAAATGACATAAAATTTCTTTTTTTAATTTCCACGCAATATAGCCCTCAGTACTAACAAGTCAAGATTATTGAAGCTAAAAAGAGTCCTTTAATTCTCGTAATTTTGAAAAAACCTCAACATCAGATGAATCTTTTAAGCCTAAGCCTTGCTTTATCTCTGAGTCATCACACCTAAGGAAAATATTCGTTTTAATTTCTTCGGCTAAAGTAGATGGAATAGTCGGCTGGTTAGAGTTAAGTTTTTTTTCGATGTCACTTTTTTTATCTTTTAAATAGGTGTTTGTTGGATCATATTTTAAACAGAAATTTAAATTTGAATTTGTGTACTCATGTCCACAATATATTTTTGTATCAAGAGGAAGATTTTTTATTTTATTTAAAGAATGAAACATTTCCTCGTGAGTACCTTCAAATACTCTACCACATCCTAAAGAAAATAATGTATCTCCAGTAAAAGCAATTTTTTCCTTTTTGAAGAAAAAAGCTATATGGCCTTTGGTATGGCCTGGAATAAAAATTACTTCAAACTCTAAATTTCCAATTTTTTGCTTTTGATTTTCTTCAAGTAATATATCTATCCCTGGAATACGATCTTTATCTGAGTTGAAGCCTAAAATTTTTGAGTTATATTTTTTTTTAAGTGCAATGTTGGCACCAACATGATCTGCATGATGATGAGTATTTAAAATAAAATCCAACTTTTTGTATTTGTTAATTATTTCATCGCAGACAGTAAACTCAGAGGGATCTACTATTGAAGTTGTATCTGTTTCTTTTTCATGAATTAAATAACTGTAATTGTCACTTAAACATGGAATAATTTCTATTATCATTTATCCTATTAAAAAAATCCCTAATTTTGAAAAGAGATTTTTTATTTCTAAATTGCCTTTTTTTATTAATGAAGTTTTATCTTCACTAACTCCAACCACTTTTTTGATGTTGATATTTTTTTCATTACAAAACTTAAATAGATCTTTAATAGTGCACATATGCAAGTTAGGAGTATTATACCAAGTATTAGGTAAAGTTTTTGTAACTGGCATTTCACCAAAAAATAAAAGTTTCATTCTAACTTTCCAGTAGCCAAAATTTGGAATTGAAACAATTACTGACTTACCTATTTTTAAAAGATTTTTTAAAACTTCTTCTGGCTCATAAAAAGCTTGTAATGTCTGGCTAAGTACAACATAGTCAAAAGATTGATCAGGAAATTGATGAAGCTCAGTTTCAGCGTTCCCTTGTATAACTGGTAAACCTTTACGAATGCATTGTTGCACATTATCTTGATTAAGCTCCAGTCCACGAACTTCTATATTCTTTTCCTCTTTTAGAAAATTCATCAAAGACCCATCTCCACAACCAACATCCAAAACCCTTGTGTTGTTTGGCAACAAATCAGCAATTACTTTAAATTCTTTTTTCATTTTTAAATTTTTCGTACATCGTATCTACAAAACCCTTCAAAGTTTTTAAAAATTCTGGTTCATTTAATAAGAAGGAGTCGTGCCCTTTATCTGTCACTATTTCTGAATATGAAACATCAGCACCAGAGGCATTTAATGCAATTACTATGTCCTTATTTTCCTTTGTTGTGTAAAGCCAATCAGAAGAAAATGATATCACCAAAAATTTTGTTTTTTGATTTTTAAATGCTTCAACTAAACCACCATTAAATTGCTTAGAAAGATCAAAATAATCCATAGCTCTAGTTATATAAAGAATTGAATTTGCATCAAATCTTTCTACAAAAGCATAACCCTGGTGTCTTAAATAACTCTCTACCTGGAAATCTGCGTCAAAACTAAATTCGTAATCTGCTTTTTCTTGTAATTTTCTTCCGAATTTTTCCTGCATACCTTTTTCAGATAAATAACTTATATGACCAACCATTCGTGCAACTGCTAATCCATTTTTTGGCTGTGTATTTTTTGATACATATTTCCCATTATCCCAAACAGGGTCAGCCATTATAGCTTGGCGTGCTAGTTCGTTTAGTGCAATATTCTGAGCGCTATGACTTGAACTACAAGCTATCGGAATAGCCGAAAAAGCTTTATCAGGAAATGTTGAACAAAATTGTAATAACTGCATTCCACCCATTGATCCTCCGGTCGCACATAAAAGTTTTTTTATTCCAAGGTGTTCCAGTAAAGACTCTTGAGCTTTCACCATATCTTTAATGGTGATAACTGGAAAATCTAAACCGTAGGGCCGGTTGTTTTCAGGATTTGTATCTTTTGGTCCAAGTGAACCCATGCAACCACCAATTACATTTGCACAAATCACAAAATATTTATCTGTATCAATAGCTTTACCAGGACCGACAGCAGTGACCCACCAGCCTTCTTTATTAGTTATAGGGTTCGTGCCAGTTACAAACTGATCTCCCGTTAAAGCATGAAATACAAGAATAGCGTTATCTTTATTTGCATTTAATTTTCCATAAGTCTCGTATGCTAGTGGAAAATTATTTATTGTTTTACCACAATCAAGTTTAAGTGGTTTTTTTACTATAATTTTATTTATATCTTCAGTTTTTCTATTCATCCAAAAAAAAAGCCCAGCTAAACTGGGCATCTCCCTTTTTAGCTAAATTTATTATGCGCTTGCAATACGGTTAAATCAGCGCGATATCTATTTACTAGATCATCATAAACTTGTCAATTTTATATAAGATAAAGATATATAGAAAAACTCTAACAATTTAGATATTACATTAATAAATGAGATTGCCTAAACCAAATAACATAATAGCTGAAAAATACGTGGTAGGAATGAGCGTATTTAAAAATAGACTAGCTAAAATAAAATTATCAGCTAACGAATCTGCGCTTGGACCTAGTCCAAAAGCAAAAAAAGAATATATAAAAGTATCAAAAAGTTTTGCAAGATATCCAGACACCAATGGTACTTTCTTAAGAGAAACTTTATCAAAAAAATTTAAATTAGATAAAAATAGAATTGTTTTGGGATCAGGTTCAGATCAAATTTTTGAATTAATCTGTAAAGCTTACCTAAAAAAAGGCGACGAGGTAATTGTGCCTAAGTATAGTTTTATTATTTATAGAATTTATAGCAAAATGAATGGAGCAAAAGTTATTTATTCAAAAGAAAATAACTTTACAGTTTCAGTAAAAGATATTTTAAAAAAAGTAACTACCAAGACAAAAATTATATTTTTGGCAAATCCTAATAATCCAACTGGAACATATGTTGCAAAAAAAGATTTGTTGTTTTTACGAAAAAAACTACGAAGTAATATTTTATTAGTAGTTGATGATGCTTATTTTGAATATGTAAAACAAAAAAATTATTCTTCTGCTTTAAAACTGTTTTCAAACTTTAAAAATGTAGTAATGACAAGAACATTTTCAAAAATTTACGGTTTAGCAGGATTGAGAGTGGGGTGGGGATATGGATCAAAAGAAATTATTGATACATTAAATAAAATTAAGCCACCTTTTAATGTAAACAAAGCTGCTTTGTTTGCCGCATCTGCCGCTGTAAAAGATAGTGCTTGGTTAAATAAAGAAATTAAACACGTTAATAATTGGAATAAAAAAATGTTTAATGAATTT
>CACIWE010000040.1 GCA_902590285.1 uncultured Pelagibacteraceae bacterium
CTTATTTTTAAATCTAAATCTTTATTTTTAGCATTAACTATTGCCGCTGCTTTTTTTATAATAGCAATAGAGTGGATGACTAAAGGTCTTACAAGAAAATCTCCAATATTAAAAAATTTATTCGATCTTTCAGTAGAGGCCCCCCAATACTTATCACCAGGAACCTTAATTTTTCCAATACTATCGAATTCTGATCTGTATTTCATAATTGATTCTCATATATAATACACTCTTATTTAACAATTATAAATATAAAGGGAAAAAAATGACAAATTTTGAAAGTGTCAAAATGTTTATGAAAACATTTGGTCAGGAAATTAAGGAAAAAGCAGAATTTCCAAAAGAACATATAACCTCTTTAAGATACGATTTGATTAAAGAGGAGTTAGAAGAATTAAAAGAAGCAATGAATAATAAAGATATTAAAGAAGTTGCTGATGCGCTTACCGACATATTATATGTTACTTATGGAGCTGGTCATGCCTTTGGGATTAATTTAGATAAGTGTTTTGAAGAAGTGCAGAATTCTAATATGAGTAAATTAGGCTTAGATGGAAAACCAATTTATAATGAAAAAGGCAAAGTAATGAAAGGACCAAATTATTTTAAACCAAACTTGAGTAAATTTATTGCATGATTAAAGATAATTATTATTGGATTTTATTAGGTGTAGCTGTAGGAATTTTAATCTATTTAGGCGATAAATATATCTTTTAATTTTAAATTTATCGTTTGCCACAGATTAAAAAAGATTGGCCACTAAACATATAAGAAAAAAAAGGTTCTATTACCCAATTAGAATTATTTTTAAATTCAGAAATAGCTTTTCTTTGACCTTTGTTATTATCAGCGTTAAATGAGTTATAATCATCTAATAAAATTATTGAACCAACTTGAAGATAATCATTAATTATACTTAATGATTCAACAGTAGAAGAATAAATATCACAATCAATATTCACAATTGAAACTTTTCTGTTTGATAGATTATTTTTTAATTGTTTTGCAGTTTCAGTAAATAAACCTTTATATAAGAAAACTTTTTCATCTAAAGAATTTAATCGTTTGTATACATCATCAAAAGATGCCTTGAAATTTCCTTTATCAAATACAAAAAATTTTTCATTATTTTCTGGCATTCCTTGAAAAGTATCTAAACCATGGAAAAAAATTTTTTTATTTAAGGGAGAACCCAACGCAACTTTGTTCCGCCATTTCTCTTTCTCTTTTTTTTGATTTTCTAACCATGTTTTAAACTGCTGATATTGCAAAACACTTTGAGCTAAGGTATCACCTTTATAAACTCCAAATTCAACATAATCTCCGTAGAGATGATTGCTAAAAATATGACCCCAACATTTGTGGAGCATACCTGTTCTATTATGAAGATTTAAGTCACCTCTCACAAATTTATATTTTTCAAGTAAATGTTTAAGGATTTTCTTCATTATTATTTTATATATAATTAAACTTACTTTTAAAAGAGCAGGATTTTGTTGACAGGTACATTTAATCTTCTAGGTCTAAATCTCCACATTGTTTTTTAGTAAAAACACAAGTGCTGTAATGATGAAAAGTTTTGACATCTTTTATTACTCCTCTTGATGTTCCCTCAACAGTTCCTGTTACGGTATTGCATGCTGAAAGTAAAAAAAGTGTAAGTAATAATTTTAATTTTCGAGTCACATGTTTATTTTAACATTTTTTTGGTCAAAAGGGGCGTTCTGTTGCCAGGTGCCCTTAACCTGTTAACGTTATACAACAATTCTAGATCATAAAAAACGGCTATTTCTTTGCTGGGTGAGTCCGTATTGTGCCCGCCAGTGAGTCCAGATATGATGAGTCCATGCCAACGGATAAACAGAAATTAGGTGTTCTTGGAGAAAATTTAGTTTCTAAAAATTTAGTTTGCCAGAAATGCAAAAAGAAGAGAACTTTAAAAAAACTCCCAATCAATTTTAAGTGTGCAGATTTAATTTGCGACTTTTGTGGATTCTTAGCCCAAGTTAAATCTTCAAACGTTAAAGATATTAATAAACTCCCAAATTCAATTTTGGGTGCAGCTTGGGGACCCCAGGAAGAAAGAATGAACGCTGGTATCTATTTTCCACTTTATCTGGTTTTAGTTAATGAAAAAAAATATTCAGTTTTTTATTTATCCGCAGATCTTCAATCAAAAGATATATTTAAAGCAAGAAAGCCACTATCTTCTTCCGCTAAACGTGCTGGATGGCAAGGATTTATGTATGATATATCTAAAATTAAAAACCATTTTGTGAGGTTAAAATAAATGGGTTTGAAAGATTTATTATATACTTTTTTGTACGTTTTTTTATGTGGAATGCTTGTACACTTCGTTTTTTTAATTGCTTATTATCCTGTAGTTTTAATATTATTCTATACAGGTATTATTTCTGGAGCACCTGATATAGATACTTTGATATATATGTTTGAAGGCTATTTTAAAAATGGTTTTCACTATTTTTTCTTTCATATGGGATTAGGCTTGCCAGTTTTTTTTATATTTAGAAATTATATCAAAAAGAAATTTAAAAGGAGAAGATGAAAAAACTTTTAGCGATCGTGGTTCTGGGTTTGTTATTAGCTGGCAATGCTTTAGCTTGGCAAAAAAAAGAATTTAAAAGTGAGTTTGATAACGATAAACAAGTTTTAATTTTTAGTGATTTTGTTAAACCAAGCACCCCGCTTAGCTCACCGTATAACGATATAAAAGCTCAAATAATTTATTCATGTTTAGATGGTAGAGGTGCAGTGCGTTTCAATATGGAGCCTAATTTAACTGATGGATCTTTTGGAGTTGGCTTAGATCAAAATTATAGTATGCGAGCAAAAGTAGATGATAAAATGATATCTATTAGAGGAAATCAACCCGAAAACTCTCGCACGGATATTAATATTAAAAAAAAATATATTAAAAAGTTATTTAAAGGACAAACAATCATGATTGAATTTAAACACTATGTAGGGATTGTTCATTATAAATTTGATTTATCAACTTTTCCGGGTTGCTAATTTATCCCCCGCTAACACTATTTGTCTTTCTTCAGTGTGATCCAATTGTGATCTAAATAAAAAAATGTGTGAATTAATAAGTGTTAACGCTAATGCGCAGGGGCGTTCTGTTGCCAGGTGCCCCGGACCCCGTAACTTAATTAACTAAGTTAATTAAGCTGCAAGTGCAAATTTTTGATTTGCATTTGTAAATTAGCCCGTTACGTCGGAACCATCTCGTACGAAAGAATAGCCTTTAGACATCCGTCGATCCTAATTCACCCCCATAAGTTGTAAATGGTGGAGGTGGTGGGTACTGCCCCCACGTCCGTAATGTTTATTACGAAATTCGTTTATCGTCATAGTTGGAAAACCAACACTATTAATATAAAACTCTTTTAAAGAGATTCAATAAATAATTTCAAATGAAACTTACACCAGAACAAAAGCAAGAGATTGCAGATCAACAAGCCCAAAAAAACTTAACAAAAAGAGTTACTTCGCCAGAATTAGAAAAAATTCTTTATGAGGCTTTACCAGTATTAGATCATGGTTTCGTAAGAGTGGTTGATTACATGGGAGATGATAGTTCAATTGTTCAATCCGCCAGAGTTTCTTATGGAAAAGGAACCAAAAAAGTTTCAACAGATGAAGGATTAATTAAATATTTAATGAGACAT
>CACIWE010000041.1 GCA_902590285.1 uncultured Pelagibacteraceae bacterium
AATTTAAACCTATCGCATAATTGGTAACTTTAATTTCATCAGGACCAGGGGCTCCGACCTTTACATCTTGAAGCTCTAAAACTTCAGGACCTCCATTTTTTTTTATAATTATTGCCTTTGGCATTAAGTGAGCGTACTTGAACTTTTAATATTTAGCAAATGTTCCGTTATTATAATCCTGTATTGCCTCAAGTATTTCTGCCTTTGTATTCATCACAAAAGGACCACCTCTAGCAATAGGCTCACCTATAGGTTTTCCAGCAATAAATAAAAATTCAGATTTTTTTATTGCTTTGACAATAAGTTTATTACCTCTCTCAAGTAAAATTAAATTTGAGTCAACAGTTTTATCGTGATCTTTAACACCAATTTTTATTTCCCCTTTAAGTAAATATAAAAAACTATTATGCCCTTCTGGAGCATCACAACTAAATTCTTTACCTTCATTTAAAACTATATGAAAATATATAGGCTCAACATTGTGATTTTTTTCAGGTCCCTCTGCATTTTCATATTTTCCAGCTATCACCTTAACTGTTTTGTCATTATCTTTATGTGTCCCAAGTTCATTACCTTTTATATATAGATACTCAGGTTTATTCTTTTTATATTTTGCTGGCATGTTTATCCAAAGTTGAAATCCTAATAACTTGCCTTCTTTCATAGCAGGCATTTCAGAATGGATTATTCCTCTACCTGTTTTCATCCATTGTACATCACCAGATGTCATAATTCCTTTTGCACCAGTACTATCCTGGTGTTCAAACTCTCCATTTAACATGTAAGTAACTGTCTCTATTCCTCTATGCGGGTGTGGAGGAAAACCTGCAATATAATCATCTTTATTTTCTGATCCAAACTCATCAAGCATTAAGAAAGGATCAATATAATCTGCTTCAGGTGTACCAATACTTCTTTTTAATTTAACACCTGCACCATCTGATGCATTTAAAGCTTTAATAATTTTTTTAACCTCAATAGTTTTCATATTCTATTTTAAATTATGCGATCCATCACACATTGGCTGATCATTTGTTTGTTTGCAAGTGCAAAAAAAGACCTTTTTAGACTGATCAGCTTTATATGGCAAGGGTTTAAAAGTCGTATCTTTGTGTGAACCATCACAGAAAGGTTGTTTTGAACTTTTACCACAAGTACACCAATAATAAGATTTACCCTCTAAAACATTAACTCCGATTGGAGCATCTCCCGCTCTTTGTCCTTTAGTCATTTAATTTCTTCAAGTTTTTAGTTTATACTAAATCTAATAATTGTTTCAAATTATTTATTTCATTACTAGGTTTATAATCAAGATTATCAAAAATATTTTTATTTCTATTTACCCAAATAGAATTGTAACCGTAGTTACCGCCACCTGATACATCCCAAGTATTTGCACTTAAAAATGTTACTTCGTCTTTTTGTATATTATATTTTAAAACTGGTAGGTCATAAACCTTTGAGCTGGGTTTATAAATTCCTACTTCTTCAATTGAAAAAACATCATCAAAAATATTTTTTAAATTATTGCTTTCAATTAATTCATTGAGAAGGGCAGGTGTTCCGTTTGAAAGAATACCAAGTTTATAATTCTTTTCTTTTAAAATTTTTAAAACTTCATGAACCTCTTTAAAAGGTGAAAGTACTTTATAAAGGTTTAACAATTCATTTCTCATTGAAATATCTATATTAAAAGCTTTTATTGACTTATCTAAACTGTCTTCTGTTACTTGCCAAAAATCTTTGTGCTTATTCATTAAACTTCTTAGCCAAGTATATTCAAGTTGTGTGGTTCTCCAATAATTGGCAAAACCTTCCCACTTGCTACCGATTTTACCTTTACATTTTTCTGCAGCTGAATTGACATCAAAAAGAGTGCCATATGCATCAAAAATTATTGCTTTAATATTTTTCATATCTTAAATTGATCTTAATGAGTAATATTAGATTATTTCACCCAGAAAATATAATAGAAAATACTACAAGTCTATTATCTAAAGAGCATACTCATTATGTTGTAAATGTAATGAGAATTAAAAGGGGTTCTAACATTAATTTTTTTAATAAAGATGGAGAATGGCTTAGCGAGATAGTTTTTCTAGATAGAGATCGGGTTGAGGTAAAATTTTTAAATAAATTAAAAGAGCCAACTAAGAATTCTAATATTGAATTAGCGATTTGCTTAGTAAAGAAAAGTCCAATGGACACCATTTTACAAAAAGCCACAGAGCTTGGTGTTACTAAAATCACACCGATTGTATCTGAAAGAACAGAGGTTAAAGAATTAAATTTTGAAAGAGCAAAAAAAATTGTTATTGAAGCTACTGAACAATCCAATCAATTAATTCCTCCAGAAATTTCTCAAGTAATTAAACTTAAAGATTTTCTAAATAATTTAGACAGTTCTACAAAACTATTATTTGCAGATGTTAATTCTAAAGATAATTTAAAAAAAGAGGTTTTAAGAGAAGCGAAATCTTTATCCGTACTTATAGGTCCAGAGGGAGATTTTTCACCTTCAGAAATAGAGCTTATTCATGGAAATCCTAACGTGGTGCCATTTACAATATCTAGAAACATTCTAAGGTCAGATACTGCTGTAATAGGCGCTATTTCATTAGTTAATTTTATCAATAACTTTCATTAATTGTCGCATTAATTGAAATTGTGAAATTGTTTAAAAGCTGTATAAAAACTCATGCTTAAAAAAATTGCATACTCTTTATTATCGTTAACGCCGATATCTCTATTGGCTAATGAACCAGTAGATTGGCAATTAGGTTTTCAAAAATCAGCCTCAAAAACGATGGATGATATAGTATGGTTTCATGACTACATGTTATTACCTGTTATTACTGCAATAACAGTTTTTGTTCTTTTTTTAATCGCATACGCTTGTATAAGATTTAGAGCTTCAAGAAATCCAGAAGCTTCAACAACAAGCCATAACACAGTTATCGAGGTCATATGGACTTTAGTTCCTTGTTTGATTCTAATCGTTTTAGCAGTACCATCATTTAAAGTTTTATACTCTCAAGACGAAATTCCAAAAGCAGATGTAACTATTAAAGCTATTGGTTACCAATGGTACTGGGGATATGAATATCCCGACGAGAATATAATTTTTGATTCATACATGATAGAAGAAAAAGATTTGAAAGAAGGTCAACCAAGATTACTTGCAGTAGATAATGAAGTTTATGTTCCAGTAAATAAAGTAGTTAAAGTAATGATTACAGCTAATGATGTTTTACATGCTTGGGCTTTACCCTCATTTGGAGTAAAGCGAGACGCTGTTCCAGGAAGAATTAATGAAACATGGTTTAGAGCTGATAGAACTGGAACTTTTTATGGGCAGTGCTCAGAACTATGCGGAATTAAACACGCTTTTATGCCAATTACTGTTAATGTAGTAACCGAAGAGAAATATAATCAATGGTTAGAAAAAGCCAAAGTAGAATTCGCTAAGGAAAAAATTAATAATAATATTAAAATAGTT
>CACIWE010000042.1 GCA_902590285.1 uncultured Pelagibacteraceae bacterium
TTATTTAATCTCTTTTCCCAATCTATGCAGCTTTTTACAATTTTTTCTAAATTGTTAAATTTGGGTTTCCATTTTATAAATTTTTTTAGTTTATTAGTAGATGCGATTATTTTTGTTAAATCATTATTTCTTCTTTTCGTGTGAATAATATCAATTTTTTTTTCTGATTGACGGCTAAATTCCCTAGCAACTTCTAATACGGAACAGCCTTTATTATAACCGCAATTTAATATTTTTGAAATATTCATCTTATTTATTTTCTCTAGAATTAAAAAATGGATCTGAGCAATATCGGAAACATGAATGAAGTCTCTAATACATGAGCCATCTTTAGTTTTATAATCTGTACCATAAATTTTTAATTTTGGTTTTTTTTTCATCAATTCCATTGAAAAATTTTTAAATAAATGATCGCTATTTCTATTTATTAAGCCAATTTTTCCCGATGGACTTGAACCTGCAATATTAAAATACCTTAATATTCCATAGTTTATTTTATTTTTATTAGCAAAATTTATTATCATTTTCTCACCTTGAATTTTGGTTTTTCCATAAATACTTTTTGGTTTTATAATTGAATTTTCACTTACTTTAAATTGTCCGTCTTTATAAACAGCCGCTGTTGATGAAAAAACAAAATTTTTTATCTTTGTATTCTTGCAAGCTTTTAATAAATTTTTAGTGCCTGTAACGTTATTGGTGTAATATTTTTTTGGATTTTTTTCACCCTCTTCAATAATTAAATTTGCAGCTAAATGAATTACGGAATCTATTTTGTTTTTTAAGATAATTTCTTTAATTTTTTTTATATTAAGAATATTAACTTTATAAAATTTAGCTTTTTTGTTTATTAATTTTTTATAACCTGATGATAAATTGTCTACTATAAATATTTTTTTTCCATTTTTTATTAGAACTTCTGATATGTGAGATCCTATATAACCCGCTCCACCAGTGATAAGAATGTTTTTAATCATATTTTTATTGATGGCGCGCCCTGAAGGATTCGAACCTACGACCCTCGGTTTAGAAAACCGATGCTCTATCCAGCTGAGCTAAGGGCGCCAAATAATATTATATTTACTTAAAAACATACTAAGTGGTCAATATAAATCGGAGACTGAACACCAAATTTTTCATTTTCCTCATGCTGATGAATATGATGAGAATGTACAAAAACAGGTAAATGTTCACCGGATTTAGTTTTTAAAGTATATATAAAATTTGTTCCTCTAAATTTTCTATCCACTACGTCTAACTTTAATTTACTTTGATCATCATGAATTAAATCTTCAGGTTGTAATAGCAATCTAGCTTTAGATCCTGAAGGAAGCTTATTTGATAATTTGCCCCTAATTTCACCCAACTCTGCATGTTTTAATCTATGCACTGCACACTCGCTATCAATTATTTCAACGTCAATAAAAACACCTTTATTGAGAAAATTCGCTACCTCAATTGAATTTGGTTCATGATGCACATTGTATGGGACATCGTATTGCTTTAACTGTTGATTTAAAATTATTCCACACTTATCAGCCATTGAAAAAGCTTCATACGAGTCATGTGTAACAATAATAGTTGTTAAACCGATTCTTTTAAGTAGTTTTTTAACAGATACTTGAATTTCATCTTTTAAACTTTGATCTATGTTTGAAAAAGGTTCGTCCAGTAAAAGCAAATCAGGTTTTGAAATTATAGATCTTGCTAAAGATACTCTTTGTGCTTCTCCCGCACTTATTTGATGCGGAAATTTTTCTAAGATTGCATTTATGTGTAAAATTTTTATTATTTCATTAGTGTCAACTAAAGAAGCACTTCCGTTGGCCCTTCTTTTACCAAAATTTATATTATCAATGACATTATAGTTGGGGAATAGTGAATTATCTTGAAAAGATAGTGCTATATTTCTTTCTTCGGGCTCTATATGAGTTCTATCAGATGATATAAGTTTTCCTTTAAGGAAAATTTTTCCTGAATTTAACCTCTGTAAACCAGCTAATGTTCTTAAAATTGTTGTTTTACCTATACCGGAAGGACCGAGTAAAGAAACTATTTCACCTTGATTTTTAATAATCAAATTTACATTATTTACTTTATTCTTTTCACTCGCAACAAAATTTCCATTCTGTATTTCTAAGAAGTTTTTCGACATTCTAAATAATTATATTAGTTTTTTTTAGAAAGTATATATTTAGATGACAATAGAATTAATATTGAAGCCCAGAATATAAGAAAAAGCGATGGTAAAGCAGCGGCTTCTAATAAATCTTGAGATGCATATATATACGCTTGTGTTGCAAATGTTTCAAAATTAAAAGGCCTTAGTATCAAAGTAATCGGCAATTCTTTTATCACTTCTAATGAAATGAGAAGCATTATTAGAGTAACATTTGTTCTTAAATAGGGCACATGAATTTTTGAAAAAGTTTTAATTTTTGAATAACCCAATAGATAGGCGCTTTCATCAATTGAACTGTTAATTTTTTCATAAGTAGATTTTATTCCATTAAATGAGAGTGAGAAAAATCTTATAAAATAAGCCAGAATTAATCCTGTGATAGACCCAATAAAAATACCCTTAGAGCTTTGTATACTTAAATTTTCAGACAGAAAATCACTCAAGTTTGAAAAAAAAGTTATAAAAGCAACTGCAAGAATTACACCTGGTATGGCATATCCAGATACTGAAAAGTTTGTTAGGTAAGTCAAAACTTTACTTTTTGAGACCCTGCTTCCATAATTTATGAATAATGAAATTGTAACAATCGAAATGCTAGCAACTAATACTAAGAGTAAAGTATTAATATTTATATTAATTATATTTATATCCTGAAAGTATTTAGGGAATTTAATAGTCCAATAAATCATTTGAGATATTGGAAATAAAAAGCTTAAGAATAATATCAATGAACAGACAAGTAGTGGTAAAAAGCTTTTTTTTCTATTTAATTTGATTTTAGTAATTGGTTTAAAACCCCTACCAGGCTGGTGGTATCTCGCATCCTTTCTTGAGTAAGTTTCCAAAGAAAATAAAAAAAGTATAAAGAGCAATAATACAAAAGATATCTGATTGGCGGTATTTAAATCATCAAAAGAAAGCCAAGAATTGTAAATTCCTGTAGTTAAAGTGTTAACACTAAAAAAGGATACTGTTCCAAAATCTGATATGCACTCCATCGAAACAAGAGCGAGTCCAGCTATTATGGCTGGTCTAGCAGAAGGTAAAATTATTTTGAAAAAAGTTTCTTTAGAGCTTAGACCTAAATTCTTACCGACTTCTATATAATTATTAGACTGATAATGAAAAGAAGCTCTAGTTAAAACGTATACATATGGGAAAAGTGAAAAAGAAATAGCCAAAATTGCACCAATGATACCATCAATTTTAGGAATAATTAAGTTATAATTATTTTCTCCAAAAAAATAAGTTAATATTGAAAATGCTGTTCCATAGTTTTCAAAAAAAGCAATTATTGAAAATGCATAAATATAT
>CACIWE010000043.1 GCA_902590285.1 uncultured Pelagibacteraceae bacterium
AAAGCCAATCCTATCGCTTCAGATACACACGCCATTGTGTTAGCTGTAAATTGACCTCCGCAAGCCCCAGCACTTGGGCAAGCTACTAATTCTAATTCTCTTAATTCTTCAGAAGACATTTTACCTGAGGAATGTTTGCCTACTGCTTCAAACACATCTACAACTGTAACATCTTTTCCTTTGAATTTTCCTGGCAAAATTGATCCACCATAAATGAACACACTAGGTACATTCAATCTCAACATAGACATCATCAAGCCTGGAAGAGATTTATCACATCCAGCGATACCTACTAATGCATCATAACAATGTCCTCTCACTGTCAGTTCAGCTGAGTCGGCTATGACTTCTCTAGAAATTAAAGATGATTTCATTCCCTCATGACCCATGGCAATACCATCTGTAACGGTTATGGTGCAAAATTCTCTTGGCGTTCCACCAGATTGTTTTACTCCTTTTTTTACGGACTGTGCCTGTCGCATTAAAGCTGTGTTACAAGGTGCAGCTTCGTTCCAAGTGGATACTACTCCTACAAACGGCTTCGCTACATCCTGTTCGGTTTCTCCCATTGCATAGTAAAAAGATCTATGCGGAGCTCTATCTGGACCTAGAGAAGTATGACGACTTGGTAGTTTTTTTTTATCAATTTTAGACATTTAATTAATACTAGATACAATACTTCTTAATTTTCCATCTTCAATAGTTAATTCTTTAACTAAATTTTTATCATTTTGTACTATTTCTTTAGGTGCATTTGTCACATAAGCCTTGTTTTTAAGCTTATTATTTAAACTAGTTATTTGTTTATTAATTCTCTCAATTTTTTCTAAAATTCTCTTTTTTTGAGATCCTAAGTTTACATCCTCATTAAAATTTAATGAAAGTTTTTCTTTAAGAACTAAGATATCTATTGAATTCTTATCTCTTATCTTTGTCGTAAGGACGTTATTTACTCGACCAACCTGTTTTATCAAATTTATATTTTTATTTACCAATTTTTTTAATTTCCCTGATTTATCTTCAAAAAATATGTCGCAAAATAATTTTGGAGTAATTTTTAACTCTGCTTTAGTAGATCTAATGTTAGAAATTATTTCAATTAAATTATTTATATTGTTTTGATTATTGCTGAATTTATTAATTACCTTAAAATTTGGCCAACTGGAACTAATTAAATAATTATTGAAAATCTTTTTATAAGCATTTAAAGACCATAAGTTCTCAGTAAAAAAAGGGATAAAAGGATGAAGAATTTTGAGAATATTTGCCATCATAAATGATGAGAAAGCTTTAGCTTCTTTAATTTCACTTTTATTTTTCGAATTTAAAATTGGTTTTAAGAACTCTAAATACCAATCACAATAAGAATGCCAAACAAATTGATATGCATACTTAGCAGACTCGTCGAACCTAAATATTTCAATGTTTTTTGTGATTAAATTTTGTGTTTTTATAAATTCGTTATAAATCCAATGGTTTATTGGAAGTTTAATTGAGGTCAAATTTATCTTTTTATCTAATTTACAATTATTAAGTTTTAAAAAATTATTTGCACTCCAAATTTTTGTAATAAAGTTTCTGTTTCCAGTAACTCTATCTTTTGATAATTTTACATCTCGTCCTGGAGAGGCCATCGAAATTAAAGTAAACCTCAAACTATCTGCTCCATATTCATTTATTAAATCTAATGGATCAATCACATTACCTTTCGACTTTGACATTTTCTGCCCCTTTTCATCTCTTACCAAGGCATGAACATATACTTTATGAAAAGGTGTTTTTTTTCTGAAATAATTTCCCATCATTAACATCCTAGCTACCCAAAAGAAAATTATATCAAAACCAGTAACAAGAACTGAAGTTGGATAAAATTTATTAAGTTCTTCAGTTTTGTTTGGCCATCCAAGAGTCGCAAAAGGCCATAGAGCTGATGAAAACCAAGTATCTAAAACATCTGTTTCTTGTCTTAATTTAAATTGTTTATTTTTATTTTTTTTCTTTGCTAGTTTTAATGCATCTTTTTCACTCTCAGCTACAAAAATATTTCCATTTTCATCATACCAAGCAGGTATTCTATGGCCCCACCAAATCTGCCGAGATATGCACCAAGGCTCAATATCATTCATCCATTGAAAAAATGTTTTAGACCAGTTGTTTGGGAAAAAGGAAGTTTTACCTTCTTTAACTATCTTAATTGGTTTTTTGGATAATTTTTTAGCATCAACAAACCATTGCTCTGTTAAGAGAGGTTCGATTATTGTGTTTGATCTATCCCCATATGGAACTTTATTTTTAATATTTTCAATTTTTACTAAGGAACCTATTTCCTTCAATTTTTTAATTATAAGTTTTCTTGCATCAAATCTGTCTAAACCATGAAACTCTCTAATCCCATTTTTGTTTATTTTACCATTCTCTTCAAAAATATTTATTATTTCTAATTTATTTCTCTTGCCTACCTCATAGTCATTAAAATCATGTGCTGGTGTAATTTTAACAGCTCCTGAACCTTGTTCCGGATCAGCGTAATTGTCAGAAATAATTTTTACAGTCCTATTAACAATTGGAATAAGGACATTTTTTCCAACTAAATTTACATATCTTGCATCCTTTGGATTTACAGCAACCGCGGTATCTCCCATCATGGTTTCAGGCCTAGTAGTCGCAATTGTAATTTTTTTATCAGAATTCTCGATTGAATAATTAATATAATATAATTGGGATTGAACATCTTTTTGGATAACTTCTAAATCAGAAATAGCAGTTTGAAGTTTAGTATCCCAATTAACTAATTTTTTATCCTTGTAAATTAGCTTGTTGTTATAGAGATCAACAAAAACTTTAATTACAGCTTTAGACAAATCTTTATCCATAGTAAATCTTGTTCTTGACCAATCGCAAGAACAGCCTAATTTTTTAAGTTGATCTAAAATAATTCCACCAGATTCTTCTTTCCATTTCCAAATTTTTTGAATAAATTTTTCTCTTCCTAAATCATTTTTTTTAATTCCTTCTTTTAAAAGATTATTTTCTACAACGGCTTGGGTTGCGATCCCGGCATGATCGGTTCCTGGCTGCCATAGGGTTTCGAGGCCTTTCATCCTATTAAATCTTACTAAAACATCTTGAAGGCTATTGTTTAAAGCATGTCCCATATGTAGTCTTCCAGTCACATTAGGTGGAGGAATTACTATGGAAAATTTTTTATTTGATTTACTTTTTTTTGGTTGAAATAAATTTTTTTTAATCCAAAAATCTGAGATTTTTTTCTCTTCTTTA
>CACIWE010000044.1 GCA_902590285.1 uncultured Pelagibacteraceae bacterium
TAATTTTTCTAAATCTTTATTTTCCAAATGAAGTCTTTTCATAATAATTTGTAACAGTTTTAATTGACCAAAAATTAACATTAAACTCATAAATTTGGTTTTATTATCCATTATACGTTTTACTCCGCTTTGGTTATTAAAGTTTGGTATAAAAATCAAATCAGCCTCGGCCGGAATTCTTGTATTATGACTTCCTATACCTTTCCAATCTATTAAAACATAGTTTTGATCATAAAGAAAATTTATTAATTTGTGCCAGCTTGGAACTTCATTATATATTGAAAAAAAATGTGCCTCTATTTTTATTAAAAGAGGTTGATAGTTTCCCATCCCTTTTAAAATTTCAAGTTCAGCACCTTGAGTGTCAATTTTAAGATAATCTAAATTTTTAATTTCTAACTCTGTAAGTTGATTAGCAATAGTATCACATTCAATCTCTATGGTTTGAGTGATTTTATAATTATCCAAATCTTTATTTTTAATATTGTGCAAGTCAAACTTATTCTTATCGGGCTTATACATTGATGAGCTTCCAAGTCTGTTACCTAAGACATACAATTTTTTTTTTTCTCTTTTATTCCATAGACCTTTATTAATAACATATTTTTTATTTTTTAACTTTTCAGCTTCTTCCTTTAAAGGTTCAACTAATATTTCCTCAAAAAAAATATTATATTTCTTAGGAAAGAAAAGATCTGAGTTAAAACCACCTTGTGCTCCAACATCTAATGCTACAATTTTTTCGTTTTTAAGTAATCTTTCTATCAAAGATATAAAGTTATACTCATTGTTACTATTATAACTTTTTTCATTTAAAAAATTGATTACTCTTCGATTTAATTTTAATTTTAACAATATCTTGAATAATGTTGGTAAAATAATTTTTATTAAACTTCTAAAAAGTTTATAAATTTTTTTGCTCATTTTAATTTATTTTTTTGTAAATGTAGTAAGGCCTATTTTTTTTCCTTCGATTAAAGATGAAGAGCAATGTAGCCTCGTTCTATCAAATATCAGCATAGAGCCAATCTCCCACTCATAAACTAAATCAATTTCGAGGCCTGAGAGATTTTCAATATTTTCATGTTTTAAATATTTATTATACTGATCTTGATCAAAGGGTTTTTTATCGTAAATATCTAAATGCTCTGATGAGCGAAAATTTTGTCCATATTTTAGATTTTTTACCTTTAGTTCATTTTCATCAATTGTAAAATTTGTAGAATTCCCATAAAATTTATTTTTAAATATAACGGTACTCCCTTTTGAGGTGAGCGGTATTAATGTTTGTTTAAAAATTATCTCATCTAAGTTAAATCCAGCATCGACATGTAGGCCAATAGGATTATAGCTTTCTTGAAAAAGACCTAAAATATCCTGATTTTTCTCATCTTTAAGATTATCCATCTTGAACTCTCCTATTTCATTTAAAACTTTTTGATAAAAGATGTTTTCCATTTCCTTATTGAAATTTTTAAGCCACCTTTTTTTTATTACATTTTGTTTCTTATTATGAACTGTCGTAGGTAACTCATTATATAATTTTAAGAATTTTTCTATCTCACTTTTACTAAATAAATTTTTTACTACTTTAGGAGAACTTTCTAACTTTTTTATCTTATCAATATTTTTATGCATTTTTACTCTCCCATGTTTATTAAAGTACCTCTATTTTTAGCTCCATCATATGAAAGGTAAAAAACTGCGACACCTATCAAAAAATATACAAAAGATATAAAGATAGCTTTTAATATTTGAGAAAAATTTATGATATCATAAATTAATATATTTCTCATCTCTTCAAATATATAAACTAGAGGGAGTAATTTTGCTAAGAATTGTAGCCAAATCGGAAGTATTTCAATTGGATAATAAATGCATCCAAGCGGGGCTAGAAAAAATAAACTCGCCCAAGCAATATTTTCAAAAGAAGGACCGAATCTTACTAGTCCAGCAGTAACTAAAAGACCCAATGTAACACCAAAAATGTAAAGAGTTACGAGTAAAAAAATTAGAGGTGTTCCAATTTTAAATATAGAGACGCCAAAAAATGGTATTGCTAACAAAGCTGCAGGAACCAAACCAATTAAAGTTCTTAGAATAGCTGTCAGTGTTAATGCAGCTATAATTTCACTTATTTTTATTGGTGCAATGAAAAGATTAGTAAAATTTCTACTCCAAATTTCTTCCAGAAACATCATATTATAACTAATGCTTGAACGAAAAAGAAAATCATAAAGAATTGCTGCGCTTAAAATTATACCAACTGTATTATTGTAAAATGATGAGCTCAATGTAAAAAATTTTGAGATGAAGCCCCAAAGAAATATTTGAATTGTAGGCCAATATATTAAATCTAAAATTCTTGGAAAAGAACCTTTTATTAAATATAAATGTCTCAGACTTAAAGCAAATATTTTATTTCGGTTCATTTTTACTCCTAGCAATTTTAAGAAAAGTTTCCTCTAAATTCTCTCTTCCATGTTTCTCGATAAGTTCATTACAAGTCCCATGATCTACAATTTCGCCTTTTTTCATCATTATTATTTGATCACATAATCTCTCAACTTCCCTCATATTATGAGAAGCTAGTAGGATTGTTAGCTCATTATTTTTTTTGTATTTTTCAATATATTCTCTTACAAAATCTCCGACGTCTGGATCTAAACTAGCTGTTGGTTCGTCTAAGAATAATAGTTTAGGTTTATTAATTAATGACTTTGCTAAAGCTACGCGGTTTTTTTGACCTGAGGATAGTTCACCAGTTTTTTTGTTTAAAAAATTTTGCAAATTTAAATCTTCAATCATTTCGCTAACTCTAACATCGATTTCTTTTACACCGTATAGTCTTGCATAGACTTCAAGATTTTGTTTTACAGTAAGTTTTTTAGGTAATTCTATATAAGGAGATGCAAAGTTCATCAAACTTAATAATCTAATTCTACTTTTAGGCTCAAGAAGAATTCCATCAATAAAGATTTGCCCACTAGTTGGTGTAATTAATCCAAGCATCATGCCTATCGAAGTAGTTTTGCCACATCCATTTGGGCCAAGTAGTCCCATGGTTTTGTTTTTTTCAATGTCAAAACTTATGTTATTAACTGCGATCAAAGAACTAAATTTTTTAAAAATATTTTTTA
>CACIWE010000045.1 GCA_902590285.1 uncultured Pelagibacteraceae bacterium
TAATGTCAATACAAGAAAAAAAAAGCGCAAAAGGAACACCTTATGCAATTGTAAAATTTAGCGACAAACAGACAGAATTTGAACTCTTTTTATTTTCTGAGAATTTAGTTGCTAATAGAGAAAAATTAAAAGAGTCAGAGTCTTTTGTTATAACATTGCAAAAAGACAAAATTTCAGGCGAAACTGAAAAAAAAAGAATTAATGTTAAAAAAATTGTGAGCTTAGATGATGTAATAAACAATCCATTCTCTAAGGTAACTATTGAGCTAAAAAGTGATTACAATATAGACGAAATAAAAAAATTATTATCAATAAAAGGTGAGACAGAAATCAATTTACTTATTAAAGACAATAATAATCAAGCTATATTCTCTCTACAGGAAAACAGAAAATTTGATCTTAACCAGCTTAAAGCCCTAAAAGCAAAGAAATACGTTGAAAAAATTACGGTTTAGACTGTTGATTTTTTAAATTGTTTGTATATACCTTCAATTAATTTCGCACACAGTTACAAGGGCAAAGCCCTACCGGTCCAACTAATTGGAATTACTGTGGTGGATTAACCGGAAAAAATATGAATGTACCAAAAGTTGACATTAAACAATTATTAGAAGCAGGAGTTCACCTCGGCCACAAGACATTAAGATGGAATCCAAAAATGAAAAAATACATTTTTGGAGAAAAAAACTCAATACATATAATCGATTTAACACAAACAGTTGATTTTTTAAAAAATGCTTTAGTTCAAGTACATAAGGTAATTTCTAGTGGGGGAAAATTATTGATTGTTTCTACAAAAAAACAAGCTTCTGAACAAGTAAGCGATTTAGCAAAAGATACTGGTCAATACTATGTAAATTATAGATGGCTTGGCGGTATGTTAACTAATTGGAATACAATTCAAAATTCTATAAAAAGATTAAAAAAACTAGACACTCAATTATCAAAAGAAAATTTAGGGTTTACAAAAAAAGAAATTCTTAAATTTGGCAAAGAAAAAGAAAAATTAAAAAGATCTTTAGGGGGTATTTCTGAAATGAAAAAAACTCCAGACTTAATTTTTATTATTGACACTAACATAGAGTCGCTTGCAGTCGCTGAAGCAAAAAAACTAGGTATACCAATAATAGCAATATTGGACACAAACTCAGACCCTACAGGTATAGATTTTCCGATTCCAGGTAATGATGATGCTAGGAGATCAATAAATTTATATTGTGATCTTTTAAAAAATACAATTAAAGATGCCGAAAAGTTTATTAAAGGGTCTGAAGAAAAAATTGATGAAAAATCATCAAAATCAAAAGAAAAATAACTTTTATTATTCATGTCAAATAGTGACTTATTAGACAATATAAAAAAATTAAGAGAAATGACTGGAGTTGGTTTTAAGGATTGTAAATCGGCTTTAGATGAAACTAATGGTGATTTAGAAAAATCAATTGAGTTTTTAAGAAAAAAAGGAATAGCTAAAGCTTCAAAAAAAATGACCAGAACAGCTTCGGAAGGCTTAGTATTAACCAAAGAAGATAGCGGTCAAATTTCTGTAATTGAAATTAATAGTGAGACAGATTTTGTAGCTAAGAATAAAGATTTTATAAATTTTTGTAAGGAATTATCTGAAATTAATTTTTCTACTAAAGGAGATTTAAATAAACTTAACAATTCAAAAATGGCAAATGGAATTTTTGTGAAAGACAACTTAGTTAATTTAATAGCAAAAATTGGAGAAAAAATCACAATAAGAAGAGCTAACTTTTTTGACAATTTGAACGGATCAAATTTTTCTTACGTACATTCTTCTATTGATAAAGGAATCGGTAAAATTATTTCAGTAGTTAAATTAGATGGAATTACAAAAGGTAAAAATGATGATGTGGGCGGAAAAATTGCAATGCATATTGCTGCTTCAAATCCATTAGCAATTACAAAAGAAAATATAGATAAAAGCATTGTTGATAAAGAATTAGAAATTATAAAAGCAGAAATTTTAAACTCAGGAAAACCTACTGAAATGGCTGAAAAAATTTCTAAAGGCAAGATTACAAAATTTCTTAATGAAAATTCTCTTCTAGAACAGATTTGGATAATGGACCCAAAGAAAAAAGTTTCCGAAATTCTTAAAGAAAACTCGTTGGAAAAACCCCTACAGATTCTAGATTTTATAAGATATAAAGTTGGTGAAGGGATTTAGAAGTGAGTTCAGAATTTAAAGAAATTATTTATTCATCAAAGATGGATAAATCAATTCAATCATTAAAAAAAGACATATCCACACTTAGAACTGGTAGAGCTAATACTAACATGCTTGATATGATAAAAGTTGATGTCTATGGTCAATTAATGCCAGTAGACCAAATAGCTACTGTATCAGTTCCAGAGGCGAGATTAATTTCAATTCAGGTTTGGGATAAAGCTAATACGCCATTGATCGAAAGCGCAATTTTGAAATCTGATTTGGGAATTAATCCACAAACTGATGGACAAATAATAAGATTGAGAATTCCAGATTTAACTGAAGAGAGAAGAAAAGATTTAATAAAAGTACTTAAAAATATTGGCGAGAAGGGAAAAATTGCAATTAGAAATATTAGACGAGAAGCGAATGAAGAGTTAAAAAAAAAACTTAAAAATAAAATTATTTCCGAAGATGATAATAAAAGTTTTGAAAAAAATATCCAAAAATTAACTGACCTAAATATTGAAAATATCGAAAAAATTTTGACTGAAAAAGAAAAAGAGATCAGTCAAATATGAACAAGCTAAACCATATTGCCTTTATTATGGATGGCAATGGGCGTTGGGGAAGAAAAAAAAACAAAAGTCGAAATTTTGGTCATTTAAGAGGTCTCGAAATAGTTAAAACAACTGTAAAAGATTTAATTAAATTAAAAGTACCTATCGCAACATTTTATGTTTTTTCCTCTGAGAATTGGAAACGTCCAAAAAATGAAATTGTTTTTTTATTTAAATTA
>CACIWE010000046.1 GCA_902590285.1 uncultured Pelagibacteraceae bacterium
GGCATCAAACACATCAAAAAAAATAAGCAAATTAGATGAGAATTCTGCTCAATTTATACTTCAAGGAGCCTTGGACTACCTAACTAAAGAAAATACTTGATCTGATACTATAAAACGCCTATAGAGTTGATTTTAATGGCAGTTAAGAAAAACAATACAGCTATTAAAAACTCTCCCAAACATCTTCTTGGTATTCAAAATCTTTCAATATTAGAAGCTAAAGCAATATTAGATGAAGCAAAAAAATTTATTGAGTTAAACAGAAGTAGCTCAAAAAAATTAGATGTTTTAAGAGGAAAAACTCAAATTAATTTATTTTTTGAACCATCTACAAGAACTCAAAGTTCGTTTGATCTGGCAGGTAAAAGATTGGGTGCAGATGTAATGTCTATGAACATGGACAACTCAGCACTTAAAAAAGGTGAAACTTTAATTGATACTGCAATGACATTAAACGCGATGCACCCTGACTTAATTGTAATTAGACATCAAGACTCTGGTGCACCAAATTTATTATCTCAAAAAGTAAATTGTGCAGTTATTAATGCTGGTGATGGAAGAAGAGAACACCCTACTCAAGCTTTACTTGATGCTTTAACAATAATTAATAGAAAAGGTAAAATTGAAGGACTAAAGATAGCAATTTGCGGTGACATACTTCACTCAAGAGTTGCTAGATCAAATATTTATTTAATGAACATGTTGGGTGCTGAAGTAAATGTAATAGCACCAAAAACATTAATGCCAAAATCAATTGATAGGATGGGAGTTAAGTCTTTTACAGATATGAGGAAAGGTCTCGAAGGTTGTGACATTGTAATGATGTTAAGATTGCAAAATGAAAGAATGCAAGGTTCATTCTTGCCTTCAAAAAGAGAATATTATGAATTTTACGGTTTAACTCCAGAGAAATTAAAATTTGCAAAAAAAGATGCGCTGATTATGCATCCTGGTCCAATGAATAGAGGAGTAGAAATAGATACAAAGCTTGCAGACGACATAAACGTTAGTTTAGTAAAAGAGCAAGTTGAATTAGGTGTAGCAGTAAGAATGGCTTGTTTAAAAAAGTATTGTAAATAAATGAAAGAAAAAATTTTTATTAATGCAAGAATTATAGATCCATCACAAAAAATGGATGAGAAAGGCTCTTTACTATTAAACGAAAAAGGGAAAGTAAAAGCTATAGGAAAAAATGTAAAAAAAACTGAAGCTAAAAAAGATGCTGAGGTAATTGATTTAAAAGGCAATGTTTTAATTCCAGGGTTAGTAGATATGAAAGCTTTTGTAGGTGAGCCAGGATATGAATATAAGGAAAACTTTAGAACTCTTAGCCAAGCTGCTTTAGCTGGAGGGGTTACATCTATAGTTACTATGCCAAATACAAAACCCATTATCGATAACGTTTCAATGGTTGATTTCATTATTAGAAGAGGAAGAGATAAAGCCAATGTTAACCTTTTTCCTTGCGCTTCAATAACTAAACAATGCGAAGGTAAATTGATGACTGAGTTTGGTTTACTCGCTGGGAGAGGAATAATTGGCTTTAGTGATGTAAATAAAACTATTCAAAATACAGAGCTAATGTCTAGGATAATGGATTATGCATCTGATATTGGCGTTCTGATTATGCAACATGCAGAAGATTATGAGTTATCCAAAAACGCTTGTATCAACGATGGAGAAGTAGCTACAAGACTCGGACTACAAGGTGTGTCAGCTCTAGCCGAAAAAATAATAATTGAAAGAGACTTAAGTTTGCTTAGTGAATATCCTTGTAGATATCATATCAATCAGATTTCATCTAAACAATCATTAGAAGTAATTAGAAAAAATAAAAATAATGGTAAAAAATTTAGCGTAGGTGTTTCAATAAATAATTTATCCTTAAATGAGAATGATATTGGTGAATTTAAAACTTTTTTAAAATTATCTCCCCCTCTTAGACTTGAAGACGATAGATTATCACTTGTTCAAGGTATCAAAGATGGATTAATAGATGTAATTATTTCAGATCATTTGCCTGAGGATGAAGAAAGTAAAAGATTGCCATTCGCACAAGCAGCTACAGGCGCTATTGGTGTAGAGACCCTTCTGCCTCTTTCTTTAGAAATGTATCACAATGAGTCTCTTCCTCTGAATAAAATTATAGAAACTTTGACAGTTAACCCTGCTAAAATATTAAATATAAAAAAAGGAACTTTAGCAAAAGGGTCAGATGGAGATATTTGTATATTTGATTTAGAAGCACCATGGAAAGTAGACGCTGATAAACTGAAATCTAAATCAAAAAATACAGCTATAGAAAATAGAAATCTTCAAGGCAAAATTTTAATGACTTATCTTAATGGTGAACTAGTCTACTCAAACTGATGTACACGAATTTAATAATAGTTGCTATGTATTCTTATTTATTAGGATCTATTCCTTTTGGATTAGTTTTAACAAAAATATTTTTAAAAAAAGATATTAGAGAAATTGGATCAGGAAATATTGGAACTACGAACGTTTTAAGAACTGGAAAAAAATCTCTAGCAATTGCTACCCTCATACTTGATTTATTAAAAGGATATTTTTCTATAGCTCTTACATTTATTTATTTTGAAAATCTAATTTCATACTCTGCCTTGATTTGTTTTATCGGTCATATTTTTCCTGTTTGGTTAAAATTTAAAGGTGGTAAAGGAGTTGCAACTTATCTAGGAGTTGTATTAGCACTTTCATATAAATTTTTCCTAATTTTTGGAATTACTTGGCTTGTTTTGTCTTTTTTATTTAGATACAATATTAATGAGGTTAACCACTGTAGGTGCATTATATCTTACGTTCGTTTGTTTAATGCCAGAGTTTTTGATTGCCAAGTATCCAATTCCATTTTATTTAGGAGGGACTTCAATATTAATTGTTGTAGTTGTAGCAATGGATACAGTGACCCAAGTTCAAACTAGATTAATGAGTTCTCAGTATGAA
>CACIWE010000047.1 GCA_902590285.1 uncultured Pelagibacteraceae bacterium
TGATAAAAAATCTGTTAAACTTTGGGAAAAATATCTTTTAGCAGTTAGAAAAGCAGGGTCATCTTGTGGTGCAATAATCGAATTAAGAGCTACTGGGGTTCCAGTTGGTTTAGGAGCTCCTATTTACTCTAAGCTTGATACTGATATTTCAGCCGCCCTAATGAGTATCAATGCGGTGAAAGGTGTGAATATTGGATCAGGAATGAATGCGGCATTTTTAAGCGGTGAAGAGAACTCCGATGAAATTAGAAAAAACTCTGGAAAAATAAAGTTTAAAACTAATCATGCTGGTGGAATTCTTGGAGGAATTTCATCAGGTCAAGATATTGTTGCATCTTTTGCAGTAAAACCAACTTCATCTATTTTAACTAGTAGGGAAACTATAGATAAAAAAGGTAAGAACACAAATATTTCAGTTAAAGGAAGACATGATCCTTGTGTGGGAATCAGAGCGGTGCCTATTGGTGAAGCAATGATCAATTGTGTTATTCTTGATCATTTACTGATGCATAGAGCACAATGTGGTTAGTTAGAAATTTTGTTTCTATTTTTTGCCAAAATTATATTTGAATTTAGTGTTTCCTCAACTTTGTTAATTATGGATGAACTATCTAAACCTGCAGTTTCATACATTTTTTCTGGTGTATCTTGATCAATAAAAATATCTGGTAAAATCATAGATCTAAATTTCAAACCTCTATCAAACACACCTCTTTCTGATAAGAACTGCATTACGTGAGAACCAAATCCACCTATAGACCCTTCCTCAATTGTTATTATTACCTCATGATTAGAAGCAATTTCAATTAGTAACTTTTCATCAAGCGGTTTAGCAAATCTTGCATCAACAATTGTGCAATTAATTCCTTTTTTTAAAAGATTATCTGAAGCTTTTTTGCATTCTTCTAACCTCGTTCCAAAATTTATCAAAGCTACTTTTTTTCCTTCCTGTATCAATCTTCCTTTTCCAATTTGTAGTGTTTCTTTAATTGAAGGCAAATCAATTCCAATTCCATTCCCTCTAGGATATCTAAAAGCACAAGGACGGTCATTAATGTTTACGGAGGTATTTATCATTTTGACTAGTTCAGACTCATCACTGGCAGCCATAACGACAAAATTTGGTAAAGTTGAAAGATATGTAATATCAAAAGAACCGGCATGTGTTGGTCCATCTGCGCCTACTAGACCTGCGCGATCAATAGCAAATCTTACGGGTAAAGATTGTAATGCAACATCATGGACTACTTGATCATAAGCTCTTTGTAGAAAAGTAGAATAAATTGCAGCGTAGGGCTTATACCCCTCAGTCGCTAATCCAGCTGCAAAAGTAACAGCATGTTGTTCAGCTATTCCAACATCAAAAGTTCGGTCTGGGAATTTTTTTTCAAACAAATTTAAACCTGTTCCAGATGGCATAGCTCCCGTTATGCCAATAATTTTTGTATCTTGCTCGGCGTGCTTTATTAAAGTTTCTGCAAATACTTTTGTATATGATGGAATATTTGAACTCGATTTCTTTTGTTCACCGGTTGATATATTGAACTTGGATACACCATGATATTTATCTCCTGAGTCTTCAGCAGGCTTATATCCTTTTCCTTTTTGAGTTCTTACATGTATTAAGATTGGTCCCTGATGATTTGAATTTTTCACATTTTCAAAAATTTGAACTAAATTTTCAACATCATGTCCATCTATTGGGCCAACATAGTAAAAACCTAATTCACTAAATAATGTTCCTCCAGTAACAACATTTCTAAGTAAGTCCTCTGCTTTGCCAGCTGTCTGGCTAAATCTTTTTGAAAAGGAGGAAATAACCATTTTAATTGTTTCTCTGAGACTAAAATATAATTTTCCTGATAGCAATTTAGCCAAATATTTGCTCATGGCTCCAACTGGTCTAGCTATTGACATGTCGTTATCGTTCAAAACTACAATTAATTTTGATTTAAGTGCGCCCGCATTATTCATAGCTTCATAGGCCATACCAGCGCTCATGGCTCCATCACCTATAACTGCTATAACATTGTTATTATTATTAGATAATTTTTTTGCTACTGCCATTCCAAGTGTAGAGGAAATAGAAGTTGAGCTATGTGCTGCGCCAAAAGGGTCATATTCACTCTCGCTTCTTTTTGTGAACCCGGAAAGGCCTCCACCTTTACGAAGTGTTTTTATTCTATCTCTTCTTCCGGTCAAAATTTTATGTGGGTAGCACTGATGACTAACATCCCAAACTAATTTATCTTTTGGAGTGTTAAATACATAATGTAGAGCTACAGTCAGCTCTACAACACCTAGACCTGCTCCTAAATGACCACCAGTTTCTGAAACCACATCTATAAGTTCATCTCTTAATTCATCTGAAATTTTTTTAAGATCGTCTTTCTTAAATTTTCTTAAATCAGCTGGAAAATTAATCTGTTTTATAAGTCTACCCATTAAAATTTTCTTTCTAAAATAAATTCTATAGTTCTTGTTAATTCATTCGCTTTTTTTCCATGTTTTTCTAATTTTCGCAATATTTTTCTCTTTAAATTATTAGCATACAAATATGCTTTTTTTTCTCCCACTAAATTTATTATTGTTGATTTGCCTTTTTTATCATCTTTTTTTACTGGTTTACCCAATATTTTTTTTGATCCTTGTCTATCTAAAAAATCATCAGCAAGTTGAAATAATAAACCTATGTCCTCACCAAGATTGCTTAAAAATAATTTTTCTTTTGG
>CACIWE010000048.1 GCA_902590285.1 uncultured Pelagibacteraceae bacterium
GTAAGAATATGTCTCAAAGTCATTTTCAACCATTCCACAAAGGTAAAATAAAAATAAAAAATGAAGTTGTTCCACTAGGTTTAAAAATAAATTCAAATAATAAAAAACTTAATAGATATATTTCTGGGAAATCATGGAACAAACTTATTTCAAATAAAGAAACCTTAGTTGTAGATGCTAGAAAGCCATTTGAATACGATGTAGGTACTTTTAAAAATTCTATAAATCCAAATATTCAAAATTTTAGAGATTTTCCAAAATATCTTAAAAAAATCGATAAAGCAAAACCTGTAGCGATGTTTTGCACCGGGGGCATTAGGTGTGAAAAAGCCTCAATATTTTTAAAAAGAAAAGGTTTTAAGAATGTTTTTCAGTTAAAAGGTGGGATACTTAATTATTTAAATAAAATCGAAAAAAAAAACAGTCTTTGGGAAGGTGAGTGTTTTGTTTTTGATAATAGAGTATCTCTTAAACACAAATTAAAACAAGGAACCTATTCCGTATGCAGTGGTTGTAGAAAACCTTTTTCACCAAAAGAAAAAAAATCTAACAAATATGAGGAGGGTGTTTCATGTCCCAGGTGTTATGACACACTCTCAAATTCACAAAAAACTAGATTTCGTATGAGGCAAAATCAAATTAACCTTGCTAAAAAAGCTGGAAGAAAGCATAAGTTCCAAAAGGAATTTTAATTATGGATTTGACTAAAGGTTCGATTTGGCAGCTTCTTAGAAAAGTAACCATACCTGCAAGTACAGGGTCTCTCTTTCAAACTTTTTACAATCTAGTCGATACTTATTTTGCTGGAAGAATTTCACCAGAGGCGCTAGCAGCAATTGCAAAATCCTGGCCAATTTATTTTATAGCAATAGCTGTTGCGGTTGGTATTGGGGCCGGAACTACAGCTTTAATTAGTAATTCAATTGGAGCCAAAGAGGACAGAAAAGCATCAATGTACGTTGCTCAGTCAATAATATTAGCAATTGTAGTTTCAATTTTCGTAACTTTATTTGGTTTAAATTTTTCTGATGAACTTTTAAGAATTATGGGTTCCACTGAAGAAAGTATAACATTAACACGAGAATACTTAGATATTATTTTTTTTGGAGCTATCATTGTATTAGTTCAATTATCTTTGAATGGAACTTTAAATGCTCAAGGTGACACAAAAAGTTATAGAAATGTATTAATTTTTACTTTTTTTTTAAATATTTTTTTAAATCCATTATTTATATTTGGTTATGGATTTATGCCAGCATTTGGAATAGCGGGTTTAGCTCTCGCTACAATAGTTTCTCAGTGTATTGGTTTAATCTACTTAGCTAATAAAGTTTATTGCTGTAAATTAAAAAAATTCCTTTATCTAGAATGCTTTAAACCAAAATTTGACTACTTAAGCTCGCTTTTTAAACAATCAGTGCCAATAATGTTTACTATGTTGATGATAATGTTTGGAGTATTTAATATTTTCTATTTTGTTGGTCAGTTTGGAGAATTAGCTACAGCGGGTTATGGTACCGCTGTTAGAATAGAACAAGTTTTATTGTTACCAGTTATTGGTCTTAATACAGCCGTTTTGTCAATTGCAGGACAAAACTTTGGGGCAAAAATGTATTTCAGAGTAAAAGAAGTGTATGGAAAAGCTTTAATTTTTGGTTCAGGATTTATGGTGTTAGCAGGTATATTTGTCTATCTAACCTCAGAAATTATAATCTCTTTTTTTACTAATGATTTAGAAGTTATTCGTAGAGGCGCACTTTACTTACAAGTCGCAGCTTTAATTGGGCCGGTTTATCCTGTTTTCTTTATTACCTCTGCTTTATTTCAGGCACTCAAAAGACCCATTTATAGTTTATATATGACAATACTTAGACTAACGTTAGTACCATTTATGTCGTTATGGTATGTCATAAATATTAGAAATGGTGAATATCAAGATATTTTCTATACGATTTTAGTAACAAATTGGATGATGGGATTAGTTGTATTAACTTTTGTACCATTTTTTTTAAAGAGAGTATTTAGGACTTCTTTTAAAAAATTATTTGTATTCTAATTTATTCTCTAATTTTCTTACAAAATAAGATACCACTAGGATTAGTACTAGGTACTCTAGAATTAAAAAAGTATAAATTTCTAAAGGCCTATAGGTAGTGGTGACTAGCTCATTAGCTTTTCTTGTTAAATCTCCTATACCTATAATTGATACTAGAGAAGACATTTTTAAAACATATACAAATTGATTTCCCATAGCCGGCAACACAACTTTAATAGCTTGTGGAAGAATTACTAATCTCATTTTTCTCCAAAAATCCATTCCAAGTGATTCTGATACTTCATGCTGCCCTTTTGAAATTGAATTAATTCCTGCTCTAAATATTTCTGCTTGAAATGCACTTTCACTAATAGTTAAAGCAATTATTCCCGAAACAAATGGAGAGAAGCTAACCCCAATCATAATCGGAAGACCATAATAAATCCAAAGAATTAAAACTAATAAAG
>CACIWE010000049.1 GCA_902590285.1 uncultured Pelagibacteraceae bacterium
GATTTCGAGAAGTTACAAAGGATAAAACTAAAGAAAAAAAAATAGTAAATACAAAAGGAAGAGAATTTGTAATGAATAATTTTTATGCTGGTATTACTAGATTTAATTTTAAAGATCTTTGCGATAAAAATTTAGGAGCCGAAGATTACATAAATATTTCTAATTTTTGTAAATATATATTTATTGAAGGTATACCAAAATTTAACAATGAAAATTCAAACCAACAACTAAGATTTATCACTATGATTGATATATTTTATGAAAAAAATATTAAATTATTTTTATCAATGGAAGAAAATTTAGATAATTTAAGTTCTTCAGATAAACATTTTGAAGTTTTTAAAAGAACTCAAAGCAGACTGTTTGAGATGACAAAAAGCACGTAATTAAAAGTAGTATTTTCATATATGTGCCAATTCTTTCGAATTATCGATCTATATTTAGTACCCGCTTAAAATTGTAATTCGAATTAAAAAAGATAATAATTCACCCGTTTTGAAACAACGTTTCAAAAATATTGTTAACAATAATAAAAACTAAAGAGGATTATAATAATATGATCAAATCAATCAAAACTTGGATTTTAGTTGGATTTGCATCTTTGCTTTTAGTCGCTTGCGGCCAAGGCGGAGGAGGAGCTGGTTCAAAAAAATCTAAAACTTTAGACAATACTAAGAAAGCTGGTTTTGTGAAATGTGGTGTTTCACAAGGTCTACCTGGTTTCTCTAATGCAGATGAATCTGGAAACTGGTCTGGTATTGACGTAGATGTATGTAGAGCTGTTGCTGCAGCTGTATTAGGTGATGCAGACAAAGTTAAATATACTCCGTTAAGTGCTAAAGAAAGATTTACGGCATTAACATCAGGTGAAATCGATGTACTTGCACGTAACACTACTTGGACATTATCGAGAGATGCTGACATTGGTTTAACTTTTGTTGGTGTAAACTTTTATGATGGTCAAGGTTTCATGGTGAGAAAAAATTCAGGAATTAATTCTGTGAATGATTTCAAAAACGGTATTTCTGCTTGTACGAATACAGGTACGACTACCGAGCTTAACATGAGAGACTTCTTTAATTCTAAAAACATAAGTTATGAACCAATTGCGTTTGAAAAAGCAGACGAAGTTGTTGCAGCTTATGATGCTGGAAGATGTGATACTTACACTACAGATAAATCTGGTTTAGCGGCACAAAGAACTAAAATGTCAAATCCAGATGAGCACAAAGTATTACCTGAAACGATTTCTAAAGAACCATTAGGTCCTGTCGTAAGACAAGGGGATGCAGTATGGGAAGATATCGTAAGATGGTCTCTTAATACTATGATCGAAGCTGAAGAGTATGGTGTTAATTCATCTAACGCTTCTAGCCTAAAAGATTCAGAAAACCCGGCTATCAAGAGATTAGTTGGAGCTGAAGGTGAATTAGGTGCTGCTTTTGGTTTAGATAATGACTGGAGCTTAAGAATTATCGAGCAAGTTGGTAACTACGGTGAAAGCTATAAAAAACACATAGCTGATACTGGTATTTTACCTAACAGAGGTCCAAATCAATTATGGACTAAAGGTGGAATTCTTTACGTACCACCAGCAAGATAATTGCTAATAAAATTAAAAAGGGCTAGATTTATCTGGCCCTTTTTTTTATTGTCGAAATAATGATTTTTAAAAAATTCAATATTGAAAACAAAAAAGCAAGAGATTTAATCCCTCAAGCAATAACTGTTTTAGCTTTACTATCTGTTATTATTTATTTTGCTACTAATGCTCAAATTAATATGGGCAACAGAGGAATATCTTTTGGATTTGGTTTTTTAAATCAAGAAGCATCATTTGATATTACATTCTCAATGATTGAATATGATGGCTCACATTCATACGGTAGAGCATTTTTAGTAGGTTTATTAAACACAATTTTAGTCTCAGTAATAGGAATATTTTTTGCAACAATTATGGGAGTGATAGTGGGTATATCTAGACTATCAGATAACTACTTAATCTCTAAAGTAGCAGAGTGGTACGTAGAAATTTTCAGAAACATTCCTTTAATTTTACAAATTTTTTTCTGGTACTTTGCAGCTTTAAGGGCATTACCTTTACCTGAAAATGGTATAAGTTTTTATGATATTTCATTTTTAACAATTAAAGGATGGTATGTTCCAAAATTTATATGGACAAATTTAAATATTTTTCTTTTATCAGTAATTGCAACATTTATAGCAATTTATTTTATAATTTCTTATTCAACTAAACAAAGAGAACAATTTGGAAAACAAATACCAACAACTACTATTTCTTTAGCAACATTAATATTAATACCTTTAATTACATTTCTTTTTCTTGGAGTATCTCTTACTTTTGAATACCCTGTTTTAAAACAACTTTCTCCAACAGTCTTTACTTATGCTGGTGGTGTAAGCATTATTCCAGAATTAATTGCATTAGCTTTAGCTTTATCAATGTACACAGCAACATT
>CACIWE010000050.1 GCA_902590285.1 uncultured Pelagibacteraceae bacterium
TGAAAAAATATGGGAGAACGGAATACATACTTGGTGGAATTCAATTAATGTTCAAAAAACTGTAAAAAAATTTAATTTAAATTTTAGTAAAAGAAGAAATAATGTGCTATCAGATCTTCAAAAAATTTTAGTAAATCAATGAAAATAATCGGTATACACGATGGTCATGATTGCTCTGTATCCCTGATGGTGAACGGAAAAATTGTCTATGCTGCTCAGGAAGAAAGGTTTTCAAGGTTAAAAGGAGATTATGGATATCCAAAGAAAGCCATACGAGATATGTTTAAATTTTCAAAACTAAAATCATCGGACATAGATTTAGTAGCTGTGGGGACCTTATATTTAAATCCTGTTTTATTAAAAATTAAGCGGAATGCTCAATTTTCCGTTTCTGACTGGATTTTTGAACAAGAAAAATTTTGGAAGCCCAAAAAATTTTATAACCGAAAAGTAAATTATTGGAACTTATTTAGGAACAGAATTAAAAATTACGATAAATATTATAATTATTCAAATAGTACTCGAGGATACATGGACTCAAAAGAGTTGAAAAAATTTACTATTGAAAGACGTAATACAATATCGAAACATTTAAAAATTGATAAAGATAAAATTAAATTTATTTATCATGAGGATTGTCACAAGTATTACTCATACTATTTTTTTCCTGATAGAAAAGATGGAATAGCAATTACTGCAGAAGGAATTGGGGATTATTCAAACGGTTCAGTTTCTACAGTAAAAAAAGGTAAATTTAATTTGATTTCTTTTAACAAAGAAAATCATCTCGGACACATTTATCAATATATAACTCTACTTTTGGGAATGAAACCTGGCAATCATGAGTATAAAGTCATGGGTCTTGCACCGTATGCATCAAAGTATGAAATTTCAAAATGTTATCGAATTTTTGAAAAAGTATTAAAAATTAAGCGTCTTAATATCGTTTTTGATAAAAAACCAAAAGATTTATTTTTTCACTTCAAAGAAAAATTTAAAAGTTGTAGATTTGATGGTGTTGCCGGCGCTTTGCAAAAATTTTTAGAAAGAAAATTGGAAGAGTGGTTTTTGGCTTGTAATAAAAAACTAAATTTGAAAAATTTTTATTTTTCAGGTGGAGTAGCTCAAAATATTAAAGCAGCGTTATACTTATCTAAAAATAAAAAAATTAAGAAAATTTTTGTTCCACCTGCTGCCGGAGATACAACAATTTCAATAGGAGCTTGTTATTTCAGTGCTGTTAATTTATTAAAATATAAAAAAAATATTCATTCAATAAATTCAATGTACTTAGGCTCAAAGTTAAATATTAGTGAAATAAAATTTCTAATAAATAAAAAAAAATTAAACAAAAAATATATTATTAAAAGTGCCTTTAAACCGAGAGATATAGCGATTGAAATTTCAAACGGAGCAGTAATTGGTCGTTGTTCAGGAAGGATGGAATTCGGATTAAGATCTTTGGGCAACAGATCAATTTTATGCGACCCAAGATTTTCGGAAAATATCAACAAGATTAACTTCAAAATAAAAAAAAGGGATTTTTGGATGCCATTCACACCAACTATTTTAAAGGAAGATTTTAAAAAATTTATAATTAACCCAAAAAAAATCGAGGCAAGATTTATGTCTATGGCTTTTGATACGACTAAAAAAGGTAGAGATTTGCTCAAAGCGGCAATACATCCAGCAGATTTTACTGCAAGACCTCAAATGTTATCCAAAGAAGATAATCCTGAATACTACGAAATAATTAATTCATTTAAAAAAATTACTGGAGTAGGAGCGTTACTAAACACAAGTTTGAATCTCCATGGATTACCGGTTGTAAGAAACGCTGTCGATGCTCTTTATGTTTTTGAGAATTCTGGATTAGATGTTCTTATATTAGAAAATTTTATCTTTAAAAAAAAAAAGATTTAAATTTTAGCTCTAAATTTAAAATGAATTATTATACAATTAAAAACTTTAAGAAATTAGATAATATTTTCTTTAAAATTTTAAATTCTAAATATGCTTCTTGGAGAACTTATTGTATTTCAAACTTGCAATTTATAAAACCACATCCAGAATATTTTGTAAAATATAAATATTATTTTTTGAAAAATTTTTTTGATTTAATAATTTTTTTGATCGGTTGTTTTTTAAATTTATTTTTAAGAGTTTTAA
>CACIWE010000051.1 GCA_902590285.1 uncultured Pelagibacteraceae bacterium
AAAATATAAGACACAAGCTTCAAAAACTAAAGCATCATTCTGCTTGACTACCGAGAAATTAGCTTCAGATCTTCCTCAATCTACAGAAAAAATTATAGTTAAAAGCGTTTTATATGAATTAGCCATTTGTCTTAAAAAAATGTATTTAAACGCAGAAATTGATTACCCTGATTTGACAATTAAACAGCCAAATAAAAATCAATTTAAAGCCGTTAGTTTTGGTAATAATGTTTTAATAGGTAAAAATGTAAAAATTGGTAAGAATACAATAATTGGATCCAATACAATTATTGAGTCCAATGTCGCAATCGGACAAAATTGTGTTATTGGTTATGGTAATTATATAAGAAATTCTTTAATAGGAGACAGAGTTGTGATTCAAGATAATTGTAAATTAGGTCAAAAAGGTTTTGGTTTCATTCCAATTAAAAATAAAAATATAAAATTTCCTCATATTGGTAAAGTTGTAATAGAAGATGATGTTGAATTAGCGTCTGGGTGTACAATTGATAGAGGGTCGGTGGATGATACTATTATTGGAAAAAATACATACTTAGATAATCAGGTTCATATTGCTCATAATGTAAAGATAGGTTCTGATTGTATGATAGCTGGCCAAGTAGGTTTTGCAGGAAGTTCTCAAATTGGAGATAATGTTTCTATCGGTGGTCAGGCTGGAGTGTCAGGACACCTTAAAATTGGGAATAATGTAAAAATCGGAGGCGGAAGTGGAGTTGTTAAAAATATTGAAGATAACCAAATTTTTATGGGTTATCCTGCAGTACCTCTAAAAGATTTTATGAAAAATAATATTAAAAAAAATGACAAAAAATGAACTAGATAAAAAACAAATAGAGTCTCTTCTCCCGCATAGAGAGCCAATGCTCTTAATAGACAAACTTACTAATATTGTTCATCTAAAATCTGCTACTGCCATTATGTATGTTAAAAAAAACGGTTTTTACGTGCAAGGTCATTTTCCAGGTCAGCCAGTAATGCCAGGAGTATTAATAGTTGAAGCATTCGGTCAAGCAGCTGCTGCTTTGACAGCATATGGAATTGATCCAACAGAATATGCTAACAAATTAGTTTACTTAATGGGAGTTGATAAAGCCAGATTTAGAAACCCAGTTATACCAGATTGTGAACTTCATTTAGAAATAGAGGCAATAAGATCACACGGTAAAGTTTGGAAGTACAAAGGAACAGCAAAAGTTGAAGGAAAAAGAATGGCAGACGCTGAATGGTCAGCAACAATAGTGGATAGAAAAGAATGATACATAATTCAAGTTTTATCGATAAAAAAGCCAAAATATCCAAAACAGTAAAAATTGGTCCGTTTTGCTATGTTGGTCCTGAAGTAGAACTGTCAGAGAATGTCGAATTAGTTTCTAACGTACATATTGAAGGTAATACAAAAATTGGAAAAGGAACAAAAATATTTCCTTTTGCGAGTATTGGTACTCAACCTCAAGATCTAAAATTTAAAAATGAGAAAAATAGTTTAGTAATAGGTGAGCAAAACATTATACGAGAGTATGTAACTATTAATCCCGGAACAGAGGGAGGTGGTTCTAAAACAGAAATCGGTAATAGTTGTCTATTTATGATCTCTTCTCATATCGCTCATGATTGTAAAATTGGCAACAATGTTATAATTGCTAATAATGTTCCTCTTGGAGGCCACGTAACAATAGAGGACTCTGTAGTAATCGGAGGCAACTCCGCAGTTCAACAGTTTACAAGAATTGGGAGACTAGCTATGATTGGAGGAATGACAGGAGTGCTTAAGGATGTAACACCTTTTGGTTTATCAATAGGAAACAGAAACTATTTACAAGGTTTAAATCTCATTGGTTTACGTAGGAAAAAATATGATAATAAAAAAATTATGGGATTAGATAAGGCTTATAAAGAAATTTTCTCTTCAAAAAATCTACATGAAAACTTAAGTAAAATTAATGGTGAGTATAAAGATAATGAACTAGTTTCAGAAGTAATTAGATTTATCGAGAAAGATAAAAAA